>NZ_LBNA01000023.1:0-41310 GCF_001005515.1 Acinetobacter sp. Ag2 | reverse complement strand
TACCCATGAATCAGACTGGCGTGGGAATGAACAGATGATCTTACGTACAGCCCCTGATTTGAGGAGTTTTGCCAAACCATAATCGCCATTGCCTGCATTGTTGTTGACAATGACCAAGTCTTTGACGCCAAGCTCAATCAATCCATCAATTAGCTCTGCGGGTTGTCCTGCGGTTCCAAAGCCGCCAATCATAATGGTTGAACCATCCTTGATTTGTGACAAAACCTCTGTCAATGAGCCGGCACGCTTATCAATCATTGGATAGCCTCAACTTTTTGTTTATTTAAAATAAAATCAAAATCTAATGTATAAAAAGGTTCATGTTGCTCTATACCATTGGGAGCAATACCATTTTCGTGTTTGAGCCAATTTGCAATTAAAGAAGTACGCACGCCAAAAACAGCATCAGAATCTAAATAATCTCCTTCAGCTTTAAATACATGAGTAACTAAACGTTCATAACCTGGAGCAGAAATCATAAAGTGTAAATGAGCTGGTCTCCATGGATGTCGATTTAATGCTTCCAGCATTTTGCCTACAGGACCATCGTGGGGAATTGGATATGCTTCAGGAACAATAGTCTGAAAATAATATTTTCCATCTCGATCTGCATGAAAAACCGCTCTACCTTGATATACGTCTAAATGTTGTTTTTGCACATCATAGAAACCTTCGTCATCTGCTTGCCAAACTTCAATCTCAGCATGCGGTATGATTTGACCATCAATCCCTCGAATAGTGCCATTTACAAACCAAGATGTTCCATTTATTCCCTCACTCATATTTGCACCTAATGATAGATGAGGAGCATCTTTGACATAAAAAGGACCAAATACAGTGGCTTCTGTACAACCTATTGGCTTTTTATGGTTCTGGGCAATAACTAAGGTCGATAAGCCGAGTGTGTCTGATAAAAGAATAAATTCTTGACGTGTTGGACTACAAATTTGCCCAACATCTGTTAAAAACTTTACACCAATTTCCCATTCTTCCTCAGTGAGCTGAACTTCTCTCGCAAAGGAATGAAGATGCTGCACTAAGGAGTGCATGACGTCTTTTAATCGCTCATTTTCAGCTAAAGAATTTCTTTCAATAACAGCTTGCGTGATTGTTCTTTCATCTAGATTTTTCATAATTTTCCATAAAATCAATGTTACTCCTATGAAACTCATGCTAAGCTGTTAATTATTGAAATAAAATATTGGTTAGGAAAATCTTTATTTCATTTAGGAAATAATAGGAAAGGATCATATGGACAGATTAACAAGCATGGAGTTATTTGTTGCTGTTGCAGAACTTGGTACACTCAACAAGGCAGCTGAAAAGTTAGATATATCGAATGCTGCTGCCACTAGACATATTACTGCATTAGAAAATAGATTGAATGTCAGACTGATTGAACGCAGTACACGTCGATTATCTTTGACAACGATTGGAACTGAATACTATAAAAAATGTAAAGACTTACTCTCTGAAATTGATCAAGCTGAATCGTCAATTACTTCCTCAGCAGTTGAACCTGAAGGGACCGTGACCATTACTTCATCTATTTCATTTGCGATTATGCATATCACCCCTTTAATTCCGAAATTTAATCAACTCTATCCCAAAATAAAAATTAATTTGATCGGTGCAAACCGTTACCATGACATTATAGATAGCAATATAGATATTGCGATTAGAACCCGTGAGTTTGAACCTGACTCTAATTTAACCATTAGAAAACTGGCGACAACGCATCGTATTTTAGCTGCTTCTTATGACTACATAAAACGAAAAGGAAAGCCTAAAACCATTGAAGAACTTCAAAATCACGATATTTTACTGTATAGCCATGCGAATAATCCAAGGATGTTGAGTTTCAGCAAAGAACAGGAAACAAAAACCTTCGCTTTAAATCCAATTATGGAAACCAATGATGGGCAAATCGTCCGCTCTGCTGCATTAAATGGTGCTGGAATTTTGATCCAACCGCTCTACATTATTTATCAAGATATTGTTGAAGGCAGGCTGATTCCAATTCTCACAGATTGGCAACTCCCTGAACTTACCGTTAATATTGCATTTCAAAGTAGACAATTTATGCCAATAAAGAATCGGCTTTTTATAGATTTTCTAATTGATGATTTTAAAAATAAAGAATATGAACGTTATTGGGGCTCGATTCAATAACGCTCCTCTTTTTAAAGTTCAAGTCGATTGTTCTATCTCAAAAGTATTACAACAAATAAAACAGCACATCAAAATTCTACTATGAATCATATTTTAAAACTGTTTCATAAAGCACTGTGTACGATAAATAACTTGCTTGATTCAGTTTCTATTCTAAATTAGTTTCTGTTGTATTTGATCAAAAAATTAAGTCATAAATAGACAAGAAGATAGTACCTCTTTCTTGTCTATTATTATGCTTTAATTAAAAACACTCACTTAGAAACTATAGATCGCAACGAGATTAAGACGATTATCAAGACCTTGTTTATTTTGGAAAGTTTCTCTTTTACCATAAACATATTCCATTCCAAAAGTAACTGGTCGAGTTGGGTTATACATCATATTTACCCAGCTTTGCCAAAGATTTTTATTAATCCGTCCTTCATTGGTAAAATTCTGACGATATCTTTGATTATCACTAAACGACATATAGCCATAGCCCCACGTACCACGCAACTTTGGACTATATTTGTAAGTAACCCCAAGGGCTAATGAATTAAATTCATTCTTTTCAACGATATCATTTGTCACAGGATTAATTGCAATTCCCGGATTAGTCCATGCGACAAAACTACTGTCACCATTAACATGGTAATAATCCATTTTCAGCTCTGTTTCAGGGTTGATCTGATATTTAGTACCCAATCCTACCCCCCAAGAAAAAGTCTCATCTGATGCCGTCCTCTTTTCAGTCGCTAGCGTTCTAATACTTATCAAACCTTTTCCATGATCAAACTTCTGATTCAATCGTAACGTTAAAGCTGGTAACCTCGTATAAGTTTGCGCATCTTTAGAGTCCTCCAAGGCACTCACTAATGCAGTCTGACTTCCTAAAGACCATGTATGGCGAAGCTGCATAAATCGGCGAACAGATCCACCGACATATCCCAAACCATCGATCGTTTCAGGCATAAAATCTGGCATTGCAAAGTTAGACCATGTTTGACCAATCAACCACTGATCATAAGTTAAATAAGCATGCCTTATTCTAAATTGATCAGCATTTATTCCACCTAAAAAATCAAACTCTAACTTACCTGCAACATGATTACTTTCAGATTTGATGTCCATGCCTAAACGACTGGCAGCCAAAGTTGATTTAAAAATGTCTGAACTTAAGGCACTACCTTCCAAAGGAACAGTGTTAATCTGATTATATAGTCTCGATGCATCTCCACCATCAGTTTGATAAGAAAAATCAGCTCTAACGGAACCATATAATTGAATATCAAAATTAGGTTTGTGTTTAACATTCAGATCATTTGATCGTATTTTTTCCGTAGTTCGGTTTTGAATTTGCTCAACAGAAGTTTCTAACTTTAAAATTTTCTGTTCAAGATGAGTTATATCACTAGCAAATGCTACATGCGTAGCGATTAGCAAACTTGAAAAGGCAATAGCTCTTCCGCCCAAGTTAATAGGATTCATACAATACTCCATTATTGTTAGATCAATTTGAATTAATTGTTTTTAGGTAAGTGACCGAATTTCCAAAAGATTAATACACCAATAAGTGCAATCGTAATTGGAACAGTAAAAGCAAAGAAAAGATTTGGAATGCTCCATTGTAAACGCATTAATTCTGCGCCAATAAGCGGTCCAAAAACAGAACCCAACCTTCCGATACCTAAAGCAAATCCTGCTCCAGTAGAACGAAATTCAGTTGGATAAAACACCGCACTTAATGCATTTAGTGCTACCTGTGCCCCTAAAATACAGAAACCCGCAGCGCCAATGACCATTAATACTAGTGAAAGATTTGTTGTGAGTTGACCAATAGAGCCTATAGCAATAATTGCCCCAACAAAGGTTACACTCAAAATTACCCCAAACCCTTTCCTATCAATGATCCAACCCAAAATCAGATTTCCAACCAATCCTCCTATCCAGAATACGGCGCCTGCCCAAACGGCTTGAGATTGATTATGACCAGCTTCAGTCATCAAAACAGGCAACCATGTTGCTAGAAAGAAATTCGCAAGCATATTCATAAAAATAATGACCCAAAGCATCACGGTACCAATGGCTAGATTATTTTTAAAAAGTTGAATGAGTGCCACACCATTTCTTTTCGTTTCATGGGTGATAAATTGCGTATCTTGACTGATAGCTTCTTTGTATCCAAGCTTAATCAGCCAGTCTACGATATATCCTTTTCTCTTACCCTTAACTGTTAAAAATAAAAGAGATTCAGGTAACTTGAAAAACATAAGAATAACGAGAGCTAGAGGGGCAATTGCACCAATCAAAAAAACACTTTGCCAACCAAATATAGGAATCACACTGGCTGAAATTATTCCTCCAATTACCCCTCCAAAAATGAAACCAGAAGAAATAATCATCATGGTTGTAATACGTATTTTTACTGGACTAAATTCGCCTGCTAAAGACACTGCATTTGGCACTATTGCCCCTAAACTTATGCCAGCTATGAATCGTACAATAATCAAATAGCGAATATTATCTGCCATTATTGTTGCAAACATACTGACTGAAAGCAGTAAAATTGCAGTAATAAGTATAGGTCTACGTCCAAATTTATCAGCTAAAGGTGCAAGAAAAATTGCACCTACAGCCATCCCTAATAAGCCTGCTCCAAACACAGTACCAAATGCTTCTTTCGCTATCCCCCATTCTTTAATCAATGCTGGAGCAACATATCCCATTGCTTGAACATCAAATCCATCAACAATCATACAAAGGGCACAAATCACCAAAGCCCATAAATGATGTCTACTGACTTTACTACGATCCAATACGTCTGATACGTTAATTATTTTCATTATAGCCTCCCTAGCAATTACAATAGGAGTTGTCATCGCTTAATATAGAGTTCGATTTCCACTCCACTCATTTTTAAAGCTCATCCTGATGCTTTAAAAATATAAGTATTTATAATCAATACCTTATTTCAGGTTAAATAGCTTTTTAGCATTTAGATAACCAATTTTTTTGCGATCATCAATTGAGATGGGTGCTTGATCAAACCAATTCGCGGCATGATCAATATTCTCAAATGGCCAATCGGTAGAAAATAAGATCTTATCTGAACCAATTTCTAACATTGCATCAATCAATGTTTGTGTTCTGAAATTACCTGAGGTTGTGATATAGAAGTTTTCATTAAAATATTCATGAATTTTTTCTTTGCAGGATAGTTCGGTTCAACTTTCACCCAAGCATTTCGGTTATCAATACGCCACATCATATATGGCAAACCTTCGCCCATGTGCCCCAAAATAATTTTCAGTTTTGGATGTTCATCAAATAAACCTGACCCCATTAATCGCAATGCGTGTACAGCTGTTTCTTGTGCAAATGCCCATGTTGGTCCCATTAGCCATGAATGTCCTTGATAAATACGGCTGTCCTCTGGCAATGGATTACGGGGATGTAAATAGAACGGTATATCAAGCTCTTCAACTTTTGCCCAAAACATTCGATATTGAGGTAAATCGTAATATAATATTTCTTGGGTATTTTCACTTTGACTAAAACCATTGACTAATACACCAACAAAACCCAACTCCTTAATACAACGTTCTAACTCAATTACTGCTGCTTCAGGATCTTGCATAGGTAAAGTTGCAAAACCTTTAAAACGTTCAGGTCGTTTCGCACACTCTTCAGCTAAATAATCATTCGCCCTTTTTGCAACCTTTATTGCTTCAGCATGATTTGGTATAGCTTGAACAGCTGGCGCATTGAGTGACAAGATCATTTGCTCGATCCCATGGTTGTCCATAAGTTCTAAACGCGTATCGTGAATATCCAATAATCGCGCTTTCAATTCGATCCAATAATTATCTGGAACAAAACCTGCTGAATCCATGACAGTTTCTGGAATTGCAAAGTGTTCTTCTAAAGCTATTTTACCGTTCATATAAACATTCCTTGTGTTTTTGGATGATAAAAATTAAAACTGCCCTTTGGGTTCTAGACCAAGCATTTGTTGACCAATCATTGTTCCAACAGCATCCCAATTCATACTTATATGACGTGCTACAGCATTGGTATCACGCCAAGCGCGCTGGACAGGGTTATCTAAGTTAAGACCCAGCCCGCCTGTAGAAGCATTTAATGCTTCTACAGCGCGTAATGCTAAAAGAACAGAAAACCCTTGACCACGTCGACTGATTAGGCGGTCATCAATTGAAAGTATTTTTTTTGAGGCTGCTAAGCTTTCCGCTTTTATTACATCTCGAAGTAAAATTTCGCGTGCCGCATCTATACTTGAAACCGCTTCTGCAACACGCAATTGAATCGTTGGAAATTCTGCCATTTTATTATTATGACCAGCGACAGCGCCGCGGGTCACACGTGCTGAAACTGTGTCTAAATAGCTTTCTAATGCCCCCTGTGCAGCGCCTACACCAACGGATGCCAAACAAGACGGCACTCCCATTAATAAAGGTATTTTAAATAACCCCCCTGAATATTGTTGTGAACCAGGAGTTTGACCACTGACAGCATCTTTAAACTTTAAAATACGATGTTTGGGTATCTCTACATTTTTTAAGACTAAAGTTTTTGATCCAGTTCCTGCTAACCCAATAACATTCCATGTATCTTCAATCTCATATTGTGTTGCTGGAACCAACAAAAAGGCAGGCGTAAATCCTTCACTTTCGGGTACAAATGCAGCACATAACGACCATTGTGCATGATCACACCCGCTGGCAAACGACCATTTTCCATTCAATATATAGGTGTCACTTGTTTCTGTAGCATGAGTTACTGGTGCATATGAGCCGCAAATCAGAGCCTGAGAATTTTCAAGCCATACATCATCCTGAGCTTGTTTGGGAAACATTGCTAAAAGCCATTGGTGTGCGGAAAGTAAACCCGCAACCCATGCCGTAGAGGCACAACTGGCTGCAAGCTCAATATTGGCATCAACCAATTCAAAAAAACTAAGTTCATCTCCTCCATATCGCTTAGGTTTCACAGCATCAAAATAGCCAATTTCAAATAATAATTGCATATTCTCAGATGGAACTTTACGTTGATTTTCAGTGTGTAAAGCACTTTCTTTAAATGTATTTTTGAGCTTTTTCACCTTTTCTTTTAGGCTAATGTTTTTAAGATCAAGCTTTGTATTCATAGATTCATCCTTGGTGTAATTATTCAATTGATCTTTGGACTAGTAATGCAGTACTGAGTATTTTCGTATAGCAAAGGAATATGATCTTCCTTAACATCAGCTTCAATTACTCTGCCAATAAATAAAGTATGTGTGCCGTAAGGAATTGCGGCTACGCGTTTACAGACTACTTTTGCCAAAGCATTTTCAAGTGCTAATACACCACTCGAATGGCGTTCCCAACAGCCAATTTTGAAGCGTTCTTTGGGGATGACTTGTCCTGAAAAAGCATTTGAAATTTCCTGTTGTTCGGCGCTCAACACATTGACTGAAAATGTAGGTTGATTCAGCAAAATTTCATGTAAAAAGGTCTTATTATTTATACAAACCACCAAAGATGGAGGCTCCATTGAAACAGACATTACCGCTGTTGCTGTCATTCCATGATCCACACCATCTTTATTGCTCACGATGATATTCACTGCTGACGGAAATCTACGCATAACTGCGCGAAAATGTGTGCCAATATCATCCATAATTAGCTCATTCATTGAATTTTCCTTTTTCAACATCTATTGCAATTAAAATATTTGCATAAACAAATGTTGTCAATGCAATATAAATTACAATATTGAAATTCAGAATTCCAAAAATAATAAAATTATATAAAATAAAGACTTAAAACTTATAAATCATTATAATATTTGGACATACAAATGTTTTATTTAAAACATTTGTATGGTGTATGATAGAAATAAAGAAAAGAATTGAATGAAATTTATGAACTATAGATTTACCACTTCATTACCCTACTTGCTAAATCGTGTCGGTGTTCGTATGGGAGAAATTTTTTCAGAAAGACTGCTTGAATATAAGGTGACTTTACCGATGTATCGGGTCATGGCAGTTTTAAGACAAGAAGGCAAACAAAGTCTTGGCGATTTAAGTAATATGGTGACTGTAGAACTTTCCACCCTATCTAGATTGATCAAATCAATGAAAAATAGAGGTTTAGTTTCTAGTATCCGATTAGAAGAAAACGCTCGTATGGTACATATTGATCTAACAGAACAAGGTCACTTGCTGATTGAGAAACTTATGCCTGTTGCTGCTGAATTTGAATCTGTAGGTACAGCATCTTTTAATGATGACCAGATTGAATGGCTTAAAAATGCACTCATTCAAATGGGAGAAAATTTTGAAGAATTGCATTTTAAATAGCCAACATCAAAGTATAGCTCCCCCCTTTTGATCTAGATGCTGAATCATTTTATTCTCAATAAAATTAAAATGAGAGCATGGCTCTCATTTTATATATGGAAATTTACCGCAAGCAATGCCAATAGCGCTGGGATTGCTTGTATATAAATAATTTTTTTACTGGCAGTCAGTCCACCATACATACCTGCTACCAATACACAAGCGAGAAAGAAATTCGCCAACGCAGTTGCATAGATTTCAGGTGCACATAAAGACCAAAATAAACCAGCAGCAAGAAAACCATTATACAGACCTTGATTTTGCGCCATCACTTTGGTCAGTTGTGCTTTCTCTAGAGTGTTGCCAAATGCTTTTAACCCATAAGCTTTATCCCATAAAAACATTTCTAGCACGAGAATATACACATGCAACAGTGCAATTAAACCGACTAAAATTTGTCCAACCATTTTTTTTCCTTATTTTTAAATATGGTAATAGATCAGCACTACTGCCGATCTATGTCAGATACGATTAGGGCTTTAACAGTACTTTACCTTGACGCGCGCCTTGAGTGGCTTTCGCCGCAGCTTGTTTAATTTGATCAAAACTAAATATACCTTCAACTGGGAGTACCAGTTTTTTCTGAGCGGCAAGCGTCAATAGTTCAACAATCAAAGCTTTTTTACGTTCTTTAGACAACTGCTTATTCACTACACTTGCCCAAAAACCTTTCACTACGGCTTGTTTAAAAATCAAATCACCCGAAGAGATCTGCATCAGCTCCCCAGTCATACTTCCGAAAGAAACCAAGACACTATTTTCACCGAGTAGAGCCAACATTTCACCACTGGCTTTACCACCAATTGAATCTACCCCAGCCATCAAAGGCTGATCTGCATGGATTGCTTTGACTTGTTGTTTCCAATCTGCCTGATCTGTAGCAACAACGTTTTCAATACCTAAGGCATTCATTTCTGCAATAGCTTCACTACGGCGAACCAAGTGAATGACTTTTTGACCACGAGCCTGTGCAATCATGGCTACTGTTTTGCCCACAGCACCATTGGCAGTATTTTGAATCAACCAATGATCTTTTTGAAGATCTATAAAATCTAGCAGCATCAATGCGCTGATTGGCATACCAATCAATTGAGCCGCTGTTTCATCATCAATTGTATCTACTAATGGAACCACACCATGTGCGGGTGCAATAAAATACTCTGCCCAACTGCCATGCACAGCTGCAACAGCAACACGTTGTCCCAGCGATACTTGCTCTACACCCTCCCCCAAAGCATCAATGACGCCGACCCCTTCACTTCCTCCAATTGCTGGAAGTGTAGGCTTGTAGCCATAATTACCTCTTACCGTCCATACATCATGATTATGGATGGGTGATAAAATCATTTTAATACGAACTTCACCTGCTTTCGGTTCAGGTTTAGGCATTTCCGCTGACTCTAATACATCAACTGGTTCGCCAAAATTACGATGGATAATACTTTGCATTTGTTCAATCCTTTAATGGTTTTAGTAATTGCTGTGTTGTTTCCAATGCAAGATAAAGCGGTTGTTTATCTTGTGCGAGTCTTGCCAATAAGGCTGCACCCAACCAGAGCTGATACATGGTTTGTGCCATTTTTTCAGGTTCAATATCTATTGGAATTGAACCATCTTGTTGCCCTTCACGAAGTAAATTCGTAATACGTTGTGTCAGCTTACTTACGCCAAAATTTAAAATTTGACGCATATCTTCAGATAAATCTGAGACCTCAGCTGCAAGTTTTACAATTAAACAGTTTTCAGCCCAACCACCACCATCATCATGGCTTGGGTCATCAATCCATGCTTGCCAAAGTGCCACTAAACGCGCATATGCATTGCCCTGTTCTATCTGCATAAGCTCATCTATTTTGACTTTATAATTAGCGAGATATTGCTTTAAAAGATCGCATCCAAATGCCTCTTTGGAGGCAAAATAATGATAAAACGATCCTTTCGGAACGTCACAAGTCTTTAAAATTTCCTGTAAGCCCACTCCAACAAAACCCTTATGTAACACTAATTTATAACTGGTGTTGAGAATATGTTGTCGAGTTGCTTCACTTTTATCTGATCTTTTCATGACTACACTATAACTAGTAATAGACCAGTCGTCTAGTGGATTTATTTGTGGTGTAGTATTGCAATTTTTAATCGGTACAAATAGTTAATTCATAACTAATTACATGATATTTCTTTAATTTTTATTTTTAAACTGACAAATTCACTTTCCTCTTCTGCTGGTCAGTATTACTTCTATACATTTTTAGACTATTTTTTAAACATTAAATTTATTACACAATGACAGCATTTTTTATACACTTTATTCATGATTAGCCAACACATAAACTCAACAAAAAACCTAAAATTATAATCAATTGATATTTATTAATTTTCTAAGCATCCAGTGATCTGGATGTGTTTATGAACGATGTTTTAATCGTACCTCTCCATATTTTATCTTTTGATTATGTTTTTTAGTGAAAACTGTAAAACAGAGTCATAAATCAGGATTAAGCATATATGTATAAAAGAAAAATCAAACCCCTAGAAATCGATGATGTCGAGATTATTGATTATGATAAGACAAAAAAAGCCATTAAAGCAGCAGCTTTAGGAAATGCGATTGAATGGTTTGATTTTGGTGTTTATGGATATGTGGCTTATGTATTAGGTAAGGTTTTTTTTCCTAATTCTTCACCCAGTATACAAATGATCGCTGCTTTAGCGACCTTTTCAATTCCCTTTATATTTCGCCCTTTGGGTGGATTGTTCTTTGGTTTTTTAGGGGATAAATATGGTCGTCAAAAAATTCTGGCAATTACCATTATTATCATGTCGGTCAGTACTTTTTGTATTGGATTAATTCCATCATATGAGAGTATTGGAATTTGGGCACCGATCTTATTACTGATAGTAAAAATTGCACAAGGCTTTTCAGTTGGTGGAGAATATGCGGGTGCAGCAATCTTTGTTGCCGAATATTCACCTGACCGAAAACGTGGCTTTATGGGTAGTTGGCTTGATTTTGGGTCTATTTTAGGTTTTGTCGTTGGGGCTGGTGTAGTCTCAATGATCAGTTTTGCCGTAGGTGAAGCAGCCTTTGTCGATTGGGGCTGGCGAATTCCCTTCTACTTAGCACTTCCTTTAGGATTGATTGGCTTATATCTACGTCACTCCTTAGATGAAACACCGACCTTTCAAGCACATTCCGAAGCGCAATCACAGCTCAAGAAACCACAAAAAGTCGGTTTTAAACAAATTTTACGAGATCACCAACGTAGTTTATTGGTCTGTGTGGGATTAGTGCTGTGTACCAACGTCACTTACTACATGCTTTTGACCTATTTACCCAGTTATTTTTCACACAACTTAGGCTATTCAGAAAATCATGGTGTTCTGATTATTATCGCAGTCATGGTTGGGATGCTGTTTGTACAACCTTTTGTTGGTATGCTCAGTGATAAAATAGGTCGTCGCCCCTTTGTTTTCGCAGGCAGTATTGCACTGATTGTCTTGTCATACCCTGCCTTCTTATTGCTTGCAACCAACAACGTTTATTTGATCTTCTTGGGTTTATTGATGTTGGCACTTTCATTAAATATGCTGATTGGTATCATGGCGTCAACCCTGCCTGCACTTTTCCCGACAGAGATTCGTTATAGCGCACTTGCAATTGCTTTTAATATTTCGGTGGTCATTGCCGGTTTAACGCCAACGATTACGGCGACCTTGGTGGAAACTACACAGAATATTATGATCCCAGCTTATTATCTTGTGGTTTGCGGTTGTTTTGGTGTGATTACTGCAATTTATCTTAAAGAAACTGCAAACTTACCACTAAAAGGTGCAAAACCAATGGCAGTGGATATAGAAGAGGCTGAAGAACTGTTGGAACAGTATCATGACAATATTGAGCAAAAAATCGAAAAAATTGATGAAAAAATCGAGGAGCTACAAGAAAAGCGTGATCATCTTGCAAAACAACATCCTGATATAGATTAGTCTAGGAATTAATTTGTAACGCAAAACACTTTCGTAGAATGACACATAAGATACTCAATGAACAAATGAACCTGTCTATTCAAATATTTTAAAGTAGCCAGTTTCATAGTGCATTCAATTTTCTCAACGTCATTTTTTTGAAATATTATTACATTCTAATCTGCAAAATCATTACGCTGAATATATCGACTTGGGCTCATTCCCAAAACACGATGAAACATGGTGCTAAATGCAGCAGGATTTTTAAAACCAAAATCATAAGCAATCTGTTGAATTGAATGCTGTCGAATCAGCCTTTCTAAGCTTAACAATACGCACGCATGTTGTCGCCATTTAGAAAAGGACATCCCCGTTTCAGTTTTGAATAGTCGACTAAAATGACGTTCACTGACACAAAGTTGTGCAGCAAAGTCTTCAGGAGAAAAGTGGATATTCGGGCGCTGAATAAATGCTCTACAAATCTTCAGCATCGCTGGGTTTTCAGGTAAGGCTAAATGTAAATCGATCACCTCAGACAATTCAAGCTCACTTAAAATCAAATCAAAAATCAATTCATCACGTTTGCAGAAAGGTGGATTAAGTTGGGGCGCTTTTAAAAGTAGCTGTCTCAGTAGAGGAGAAATTGCCAAGACTTCACATTGTGTTGAAGGACGAGGTAAATATTCAGGACGTATATAGATACTACATGTTTTCACATTAAACAAAGTCAGCTGATGTGGAACTTCTGGGGGAATCCATACTGCTCTTTCAGGCGGAATAATCCAATTGCCTTGAGGTGTTTCAACATGCATCACACCTTCTGCGCCATACAGCAGTTGGGCACGTTGATGACTATGTTGTGCAAGTCTATAAAATTCAGCATATTGGGTTTCAATGGCAATGATTTTATGCTCTAGATGCTCAATACTATGAATAGAAATTTGCTTCATACACATGTCTGAATTAAGTAATTGAAAGCTGAATATAACAAACTTGCCTATTTTATAAAGCTCTAAAATCTGAATTATTTTTTAAGATTCTGATTATGGAACTCTATTTTATTCTACTGGGTGCAGGCATTCTTAGCGGTATACTTACCATTTTATTTGGTTTTGCAGGCGGTTTCGTCGTCGTTCCATTGGTCTATTCCACCATTCGCGTGCATGAAGTATCTGGTTCATTGGCGTATACGATGGCGTTCAAGAGTGCTGTTGCAACTTCCTTACTATTGATGATCATCAACTCTGGGCTTGCCTCATATCAACAGTTCAAACGAGGCAATATACAGCGAAAATATCTTTTCCCGATTGCCTATTGGATAGGGATAGGTGCAGTAATCGGGACTTTTTTATCGCTCTATATATCACCTATTTATTTAAAATGGGCATTTGTAGTCTATTTATCAATGACAATTCTGGACTGTCTCTCACGACAACTCAAATCACAGCAATTTCAGCAAATTTCTACACGTGTCTTAAACGCCAAAGAACAGCGTCTGGGTGGCATATTCATAGGTGGTATTGCAGCTGCACTCGGTGTTGGCGGAAGTGTGATGACCGTTCCTTTATTTCGCCGTTGTGGCTTAGATATGTCTAGCGCTGTCGCTCTGGCTAATCCTCTCAGTATGCCTGTTGCACTTGCGGGTTGCTTAACCTTAATCATAACTCAATGGGTACAACCACCTCACTTAGGGATACATTTTTGGGGATATTTCTATTATCCAGCATTAATATGTTTAATCCTTGGAGGCTTTATAGGAATGAAACTCACCCTTGGTTTGTCAAGTAAATTATCCAATACAGCCCATGAACGCGGTTATATTGTCTTGTTAACTTTGGTCCTATTCAGTATTTTACTGACTTAATGAGATAAGTTTGTCTGCTCGTTCTTAAATCAAAATCCGCATTTTCAACTGATAAGATCCTGAATAAATGAGGATCTTCATCAACTTAAGAGTAATCACATTCTAACGATGGTATAAAAACAATAAGTGTCATTCTACTCTACAAACAATGACGCAAATAATGGAATAGACATTGATAATATTGATAATTCAGTCATTCAAAAAATCAGCAATATCATTATGATAATAGAAAATTTCACCACTATCCCCTCTTTCCACACAACTAAAATGGCATTATTTCAATGAATAAATAGCAAACTTCAGCTTGTAAAGTTAAAACAAATTAATTAACCTACCTAACGTTAGGTAATCTCACAGATCAATCATTATGAATCTAAATATACGCCATCAAAAAATTGGTTTTGCTCTTGTTGTGCTGCTTGCGATGTTGACTGCACTCGATGCGTTAGCGATCGATATTTATTTACCTGCATTTCCTGAAATTGCCAAAAGTCTCAGTGTCAATCTGAATGAAATGCAGCAAACTTTATCCATATTTTTAATTGGTTTAGCTATTGGACAAGGTATTTATGGTCCCTTATTAGAGCGTTTTGGACGTAAATTACCTTTAATCATTGGCGTATTGATCTTTATCATCGGTTCATTGATTGCAAGTTTTGCAAGCTCATTGGAACTTTTGTTGACAGCTCGTTTTTTACAAGCACTAGGTGCTGCGGCAGGTTTGGTTACACCACGTGCGATTATCAGTGATCTTTGTAACGAACAGGAAGCTGCAAAGAATTTTTCAATTTTAATGCAAGTCATGATGGTGGCACCTATTGTTGCACCCATTGTCGGCAGCTATTTAATTCAGCATAACTCATGGCACATCATATTTTATACTTTAGCCGGTCTAGGCACGATTCTACTGCTTTGGAGTATCCGATCATTGCCTGAAACTTGCGCTCCTGAAAAAAGACAAGCATTGGATTTTAAAAATATATTCAACAATTATCGTTCGCTCTGTAGCAATCACGCTTATTTATACTTTACCCTTGCAAGTGGCTTTTTATTTGGCGGATTCTTCTTTTACATTAGCAACTCGCCCTATATTTTTCTTCAGCATTATCAGCTCAATAGCAGTCATTTCAGCTATCTTTTCGCATTTAACGCCTTTTGTTTTATCATTACAGGGCAAATTTCAATTTGGCTGCTGAATCAGTTTTGGTCTGCTTATAAAATATTAAAATTAGGTTTGGGTATTTTTTCACTTGCCAGTATAGGGTTATGCCTCAGTAGCTTGTTTGGGCAGCCGACATTAATAGAATATATTTTGACCTTAGGCTTAGCGATTTGGTCAACAGGCTTCTTATTTGGAAATTTGACCGCTTTGGCAATGCAACAAGCAGAGCGCCATTTAACTGGAGTCGCATCATCATTTATGGGACTAATACAATATGCCTTAGGGGCAATGATTGGATTCCTTGCCAGTCTGATGCCTGAGCACATTTCAGTTTTACCTCTTACACTCCTGCTCTGCGGTTTGTTGATGTTCGCACTTAGCCTTTATGCAAACAAAATGAGTAAATATGAAAAAACCACTTGATTGAACTATTGAAAAACACTCATTTATTTGCAGGTGTTTTTCAATACATCCAATACATTGAGTATTGCGGTTAAACGAAGTTGGTATTTTTGTTTACCACCATAAATTAATTCACTCTGCAGGGCATCCACAAAGCTCATATACATTCGAGCCAAAGTCACATGATCTAACTGATTTTCAGGTAGATCTTTCAGAGCCTGCATAAAAATTTGCTCTAAATGTTCCATAAATAAGTGCATGGGTTCGATTACTTCAGCATAAATATGTTTTGGTGGATTCAACAAAGCATTGACCCAAAATTGCACATCAAATGATTGATCAAATCGCTGATCAATACTACGCAAATACAGATTGAATTGTTGAAATACTTCCTCGCCACCGATCAATATTTGTTTTGCATAATTCAGTTCATGCTCAACCATGATGGGAATTAAACTTAAATACAAATCATCTTTATTTTTAAAATGCGCATAAATTGATGGCTTTTTTATACCGACATCCGTTGCAATTTCGTTCATCGAAGTTGCACTAAACCCTTGCTTTGCAAAACGTTCCAAGGCAGCTTTTTGAATTTTGATAGCAGTCACGAAAACAAAAACCTTTATTGCGAATCGTTGAATGATAGCATGTAAAGCAAATCCAACCCAAGCCTACCTATTGATACAGTCAAATGACAAAAGTTTATATAATTTAAAAAAATAAAATCAATTCAAATCGTTACATTTTATGAGACTTCTTTTTGATACTGGTCTTTTGATGAGTTCTTTAGCCGATATCAAATCAAAATTAAGTTTAAAGATGATTTAACCTCATTTTGTAAATCGGCATAAAAACTTACAGGTAAAAATAGTGCCCGTCTTTCCGGGCTGCCAACTTTTTTTCGCGAAAGGATAGATGAGAATCTATCGCAACTACGATATTAATAAAATTTAACTTTGATTTCAACATTTCTTCATAACTAAAATTTATAAAAATAATGATCTTGAGCACGAGCATTTTATGAAATTCATATCTATGTATAATCCGTTATTTATACTCAGTGCGTCGATGATGAGTCTATTGTATCAATCTGATTTTATCGTACTTATTTGTTTAAACATCATGTCCATAAAATGAGTGTTTTAGGTTAACTTTTTGAGTTGGTAGGAATGGGGGGCATACGGTTAACTCGACAATCAGTTGACTAGCAAATTAGATTAAAACGTTTAAGGAACAATTCCCCTTCTGCAATCTTATAGAACGCTATGCATTGATTTGCTGATCCACCCAATCCAAAAATTTATTCTTATGATCAATCTCAGGCGCATTGATGATATTGATCATTTTTTTATTTCCAAATTGACCAACAACTTTATCAGGAATTTCGAAAATAAAATCATCATCTACACCTTGATTAAGCACTTTGAAATATTCAACAACTTTTTCAAAATTAGTCTTACTTTTGAAATCAGGTGTAAGCAAAAGAAAGTTATAAATCTGTTCTAAAACATATGAATAGTTTATATTTTTCATAATTGATCCAATGTTTAATATTCAATGTATTCGATAATTTTTTAGCATTCCCACCAATCGTCAATAGAGCCAGCAAGACTCTATTGAAATTGAAGAAAGCACTTACATTT
This sequence comes from Acinetobacter sp. Ag2, assembly GCF_001005515.1. NCBI lineage: Bacteria > Pseudomonadati > Pseudomonadota > Gammaproteobacteria > Moraxellales > Moraxellaceae > Acinetobacter > Acinetobacter sp. Ag2. The sequence goes on along the minus strand of NZ_LBNA01000023.1, from coordinate 23,716 downwards.
TTCCTCTAGAAATAAAACCAATAATGGTCAGTATGACCGCTACAACTAAAAGAATAACTGCAAAGTCTTTAGAAAGCCCAGCTACACCGCCAAATCCAAGTAAACTTGCCACAAGTGCAATGACTGCAAAAATGATTGCCCAACGAAACATATGTATTACTCCATAAATTAATCTTTTACTTTCACATTAATATTTAAAGAACTTGATACCAATACATGTTTATATCGGCATTTAACGCTTCAATACTTTTATATAAAAAATAATTTTCAAAGAATCATTTTTTATATAACTTATTAAAACTAAAAATGTGATCAATCTCTGCATTCTTCAATTTAGGCATGACAAATTTAATTGAAAACAATACAGCACATGAAATGAATAGCATGATTAACACATCAATCGAATAACTAATCATGAATAACAGGGTATAAAACCCAAAAAAGAAAGATAGACTTAAAAATATTTTTTGAAAATAAATGGTAATGAACGCCCCATAAATTAGCGCTGCTGTAAATAAATTTACATACTTGTTCACTCCCAATCTATCAAAAATAATAATAAGCAAGGAAATAGCGAATATTGAGACAACAAAAATAAATAAATTTTTTAAAATTAACATTTCATTCCCTCATATTTTATAGCTTAGAAAAACCCCTCCTCCTTAGTAAACCGGCTAAGGAGGAGGGCTACCCCAATACACAACAATTTTTATTATGTTCATTAATTTAATAAATACTTTTTTAATTTAAGTGTTAGCGACAAACAACTTAAATAATTATTCAGCTTTATAATAATGAACACTTGTGGTGTATGTAGGCAGTATAAATAAATGAAAAACAGGCGGTATAATCCATAGCTTACATGATTGTGAGAAATATCTTACATTTGTATACTTTTTAATCAATTTATTTTAATAAAAAATATAATTTTTCTTTTATTTTCAAAATTTTATTTTTAACAATATAAATGTCCATCAATTTAACTTAACAAATCACTCAAACAGCAATAAAAAAACGTTACATTTCATATTTTTTAATAAATTCTTCCAATATGTTCGCTTTCAATTTAGAAACCCTGTATGGTAATCATCAGTACTAATCTTCCTATGTGAAAACATAAAGCTTATTAATAAAATTAAAGCGTTAGCACCGAGTTCGGAGTAAATTTTATGATGGAAGACTACCAATGGAATTTGTGAGAGTTTTATATGCAAGTAAAGCTACGAGTATTCATCCTGATGTCAAAAATGATCTCATAGAGATTTTGAATTCAGCTGTGGATTTTAATTCTCGTAATGAAATTACAGGCGTTCTTTACTATGGGCATGGATATTTTGTTCAATGTTTAGAAGGACGCAAAAGTAAAGTAGATGATCTTTTTTACAATCAAATTTTGAAAGACCAACGTCATCAAAATTGTGAAATTTTATACTATGAAAAATGTGACATTGGATTATTTAAACATTGGAATATGAAATTTGCTCCAGTCAACAAAAGGCTTGGAGACTTTTTTCTAGAAAATCACCGTGATGATTTTAATCCCTTTCTTCTCTCAAGCGAGACGATTCCTTCTTTTATTGATCTTTTAGCTGGAGAGTATGATGTTGAACCTTATAACTTTGATGTCAATGAGTGATCTGGTGATTTATTCTCAAAATGACTTAAGAAAACGCATATGTTAATTCGATTGTGTTATGCGAGTTCTCGCAATCAATTGACTTCTGATTTACTTGAAGATCTGAATAATATATTAAACACTGCTAGGGAGTTTAATAGCAACAATCAAATTTTTGGTGTTTTATACTATGCCAATAATTACTTCTTTCAGTGTCTTGAAGGTGATAAAGCGATCGTTCAAACGTTATTTCAGCAGATAAAGAATGACCTTAGACATCACGATATTGTTGAGTTCAAAATCAAGCAAATTGACAAAATTTACTTTAAGAACTGGTCAATGAAATATGTTCAGAAGTGTTCGAAAATTGATATATTCTTCAATCAAATGGGATATGAATTATTCACGCCAACTGCGCTCAATGAAGATAATTTAGATATATTCTTAAAAGAACTTCTGAGCGAAAAGCAAACTCGTATGCGTAAAAAGGTGGGGCTAAATCAACGCGGCGTATCAACTTTTCTATAAACTTAGATTAGACGAACATTCGTTCGTCTAATCTACCAAGCATTTAAAGCTTCACAGATTGGCTGCTACCCAGTTGCTCAGTTTCACCGGTGATAGATGCTTTGGCGAGTTTGAATAAGGTCACCAACTTCCCATTGCCTTTCCAATATTGTGCCCCATTACAAACGACACGAATCAATTGGATATTAGGATCATTTTTCCCTTGCTCAAAAAATGCTTCATAGGCTGGCGACCATAATTGCTCAAGAATCTCTGGATCATGCACACACGCTGCAATAGCGTTAATCGACACGTAATCATTATTTGAAATATGACTATACCCGAGATTAACCTGCTGACGAGTTGCTATATTTTTAACTAATTCTGAGTTTTTAGCGCCAATAAACCACACGACACCATTAAAATCAGTGTTTTGTGTGGTCATAGGCACTGAATGTAAATGCCCTTCTTCAGTGATAAATGTGACCATCACAAATCGAATATCTTTTATTAATGCATTAATCTGTTCATAATCTTGATTTAAATTTTCCACGTTGCTATTCCCTTTATAAACTTGAATCTTAAATATCTACCAACCGGCAAAACAAAACAGTTCCTTTATGTGTATTAAATGTTTAATCATGATAGTTAAAGATCATGATTTATGAATAATTTATCTTTTTGTTATTATTAATACTCACAACTTTAAAAATATTTTTTTTATATCTAATATATTGACCTATTTCTGCATGATCCAATTCATTCCACAAATCAAAATAAAAAAATTCAGATGTATCCGAATAAATCCAAAACCACATGAATGATTCATTTTTATGAATGGGATTGTAAATAGTGTCCTTAACCTTAACAAGTTTGTGTAACTGAAATTTTTCATCTTGAAGTACAATTTCATAAATACACAATGGCATATTCTCTAAATTTAAAATAATTCAAACTATAACCTAAATCAGATTCAGCTTAATATTTTTATTTATTAAAATTATGTAATTTATTTTTTCAATTAATATTTTTTATCTTATTTTTTAATAGTTATCTTTCATAAATCTTAAAATGATCATGTTCATCGAATTAAAGAGGTATTGAAAGTTGTGCCGCCAATAGGATAAAGGTCGGAACTTATGTTGATTTATAGTATTAAAAAGGAGTTATAAAAGAAGCCGAATATGTAAATTTAGTTTAAAAACTCTGATTACTCAGTTGCTTTGACAAAATAGCTAAAGCATCACAGATTAAGATCACACAGCGATTAAAAAAACCATAACAATCATATATATTTAAAAAGCTGAGTACCCGATCTTGGTAAAAGTAAGACAAAGCACTCAGTTTATTTCTAAATCTTTCAAAATCAAAAATTATTCAAGCTCGTTTAATATAGCCTGATTAAAAGCAGGGATATCATCGGGATTACGTGAAGTGATCAAAACCCATCCATGAGTGTTACAACGATGTAGTTGCTCGTCAACCCAGTTTGCACCTGCATTCTCTAAATCTAAACGTATACTTTTATATGAAGTTAAATTTTTGTCTCTAATTCGCTCAGCATTAATGAAAGCCCAAGGACCATGACATATAGCCGCAATGGGTTTTTTATTGTCTGTGAATGATTGGATAATTTTTAGTGCATTTTCATCAATTCTTAATTGATCTGCATTCACCGTTCCGCCTGGAATGACCAGTAGATCGTAGTCATTTGGGTCTAATTTTTCTAAAGTTGCATTTGGTGAATAGGATGCAGATTTTTCATCATCATGAAGAACGGTCTGTACATCTTTTAATTCAACTGCGGCATGAATGCACTCAATTCCTTTACTTGTTAAAAAGTCTAATGGCTTTTTGAGTTCATCATGCTCTACACCAGAGTTTGAAGTGATAAATAATACTTTTTTTGACATTTCTTACTCCACCAATATGTATGTATATTTTTAAGCTAACAAAAAATTGGCTTTCGGATGTACTTGTTTAAACACCTTCTTGTTAATTGTTGAAATGCATTGTTGTAAGATTTGTTATATCTGTCGATTTAATTTAGACCTTTTTACACATATCCAAAACGACAGTACACTCAAGTCTGATGGATGTATTCAATCTTAAAAGTTCATTTACCCTTTTTGAAATGAGAGTTTTTCGCGCTTTGATGCTGAAGATTTTTTTAAATTTTTATAAAATAATCAACCATATAGCTTACTTGATTACGTTTTATGAATATTAAAATATTGTACGCCTTCAAGCTATTCCAAATGCCTTATGGCTGTAAAAAAGTTTTCACCCACAATTGATCTGTCGAATTGAGTGAATATTGTGTCCTTAAATGTAGACGTGTTTCTTTAAACTCTAAAAATTCGATCTGTATGAGTTTTATGATAAATCCACCCCATGTCTCAGGACGAATCAGATTATGACGATCATATTTACTTTTTTCATCAAGAAATTTTTGTTGCATGGCTTCGAGTGTTCAATTTCTTGGCTTTGATGAAAAATATAAGACGCCACTTGAGCGTCATGAACCCGTTTTTCCCAATAGGAATCTGCAAGTTGAGGATCAATTAGCGAACAGAATCCCTGTATTCTGATTTGATGTGCCACATGCTCCCACCAAATCGTTAGACTGACTTTGGGATTATTCAAAATCTCTTTTGCTTTATTTGACTTCAATTCTGTACAAAATATGAGGGTCTGTGGACAATTCGTCTATGTTTGCGACTAGGTGTATTTTTTAGGCGGTTCTAGGCGCGAAATACGAAATTTAGTCATTCTAAATGAGTAGTTCGGAACGAAGAAGCGACAAAAAACACACTAGTCCCGAAGGGTTGTGGCTGAAATTATCTCAGGCTTCGTTATGAAACTTGAAAATAGACTCGCTATTCTCTTCGTTTCATGCCTTGCCTGCTCAATTTTAACCTACAACGCAAGCCATTTATGAAATGTCCACAGCCCCTAACCCTTCTTGATTAATTTCTTTTAAGTCTACGAATCGAGAGTGAGGAAAACCCTGATCATCAATGGTCGAAACACAAATCGCATTTCGATGTGGTAGAACACCACTTTGCTTTGCTTTTGACCAAAGATCTTGGAGATGTCTAAGCGGATGATTCATATGATCCATAGCTTTTATCCTAAGTTACGCTCTAACACTTGTCCTGACCACCCTTCATCATTAAAACTCAATGTAGATTGATAACCACAGGATTGATAAAACTTGACTAGATTTCCATTACCGCCCGCATAACAATCAAGCCGTAGATGATGGATTCCCTTTTCTTTAGCTTGCTGATCTGCAAAAGCCAATAATTGACGCCCTATTCCCTTATACTGTTGCCCCCGTTTTACGATAAGTAAACGTACATAACATTCTGGCTGAGCTGCAAGCGGAACATAAGGCATAGCATCCCCCATAACAATAGCAGCACAAACACTACCATCTTGTGTTTCAACAATCCAAGCATCAGGCAAAGCAAGTGCTTCTGAGACACGATCAATCTGTCTGGCTGAAGTTGACCACGGTACTTCTCCCCATTGTTGGGCATTTCCAATGGAAACGAGCCACGCAACAACGCCATCAAAGATATCTAACACCTCAGGTAAATCTTGAGCCTTTGCTTTACGAAGCACAAAGCTTTGTCTCGCGGTGGTTATTATTGTTTGCATATCTATTCCAATTTCTTTAATTGAAAATATCTCTTGCTCAAAACAAGCGATTGCCGTATTAAAAAATATCAATGGTGATCATGCTTACACCGCTATTTTTGTGTCTCATTTATTCGGTTATATAATTTGAAATTTCTATTAAATTTTCATCTGGATCACGAATATATACTGACATGATATTTCCTACGGCGCCCGTACGCCGAACTGGACCTTCTTGAATTTCTACCTGTTGATGCGCTAAATGTGTGATCACCTCATTCAAGGGTGTAGCTGTGATAAAGCATAAATCAGCAGAGCCCGGAGTTGGATGTTTGGCTTTTGGCTCAAACTCCTTACCTGCTTGATGCAGATTTATTTTTTGCTGACCAAACTTTAACGCTTTTCTGTTATTTCCAAATGTAATAATTTCAAAATTTAAGACGTGATGATAAAAAACACAAGTTCTCTCAATATCCGCAACTGTTAAGACCAAATGATCTAAATGTGAAATTTCCATAGAATGCCTTCAAATCGATTGATCATAAATAACCAATTTATCAGCTTTTTAAATGAAATTTAATGTATTTTTTTCATACTCAACATCGTTCCAAGACTATGAATGTGGACCGATTCTTTGCCGCATCCAATGTTAAACCGTCTAAATCAATGCAAAGTCGATATAGTCAAACCGTCTAATTTTTCAAACAAGCGACTCACCTTCAATCAATTTTATGCTTTTTATATAAATGTTAAAAAGTTTTGCTTAATCAGTTTTTTGTATTTTTGATTCCCAAATAGTCTTGCGATCGCGAGGCGACATGGATGTCTCCATGTTGAGTGGAGGTTTATGAGTTAAAACAAAACACTGCTTTGTTTACAACGCATGAATTCAGTTAAATAATGAATATTCAAAGTGCCTTCTCCATGATGAAGAAGGCAAGGTGCGGAGATTTTATATTGATTTAAAGTTTAAAAAAGCCGTATGAACGCAGCCTATCGGATATAGATCAATCCATAAACTTGAATAGCACAATGACAGCTATTTGCATTTGTGCAGTGAGATTAAGTACAAGTCACACCATCAACACGCGCTATTTTTTTTAAATCCAACGATACGATCGAAAGTGCCACAGCATCTACGACTCGGTTTAAAGCAGTGTTGGCTGTAGTGACGATATCTTGCATTTGTTTATGATTGCCTGTTACGTCTTGAGCAAAACTCATACGGCATGCCAATTGCTGATTTTGGGTTGAGTTTTGATCTAAAGTAATCGTAGGATCATTACGCTTCACAATCCAAGCTACAGACACTTCTATTTTTTCATTCGGTTGATTTGTCGAATGAACAATATCGAAACGTGAAAAATCAGTGGCAATCCGATAAGAAATTTTTCCACCCACCATACCGCTATTATAACGATCTACTGCCCCCAGTTTTTGTTGCAAACCCGCAGATAAATTATCGCGAAGTTCTGCTCCTAAAGTTGAAGTCCACCGCTCATTGTCTAAAATTTGAGATTTACCCGTAATATCCTGAATCACGATAGGAGCACGATTGATACGATCAGGCAATCCTACAGGCAATACCTCAATGACAGTAACCTTTGAGTTGGCTAAAGGAGATACTTGAGTCGTTAAACTATAGTAGTTCGGTACTGGCGAGCTTGAACATGCAGATAACAATATCGCTGTAGATAAAGCGCCAGCGTATCTCATAGTCAAAGCAGCATCGAATAATTTTTTATCTGTTTTTTTCATTTATTAGCCTCTGCTTTTTTACCACGGATTAATGATTCTGGGTGTTGTTCAATATAATCAGCCATTAATTGTAATGAAGCAGCAGCTCGGGTCATTTGTTGCAAAGCTTTACGTACATCCTGCTGCATTGGCGCATCACTGGATAAAATCGATTCGCTAGATTGCATTGTCTTACGTACATCATTCAATGTTGCTTGTAAGTTTGGTGCAACTTTATCATCCAACTGTTTAACCAGTTTATCTGTAGATTCAATGGTCTTATTCATATTGCTGAATGTTTTTCGTACATCTTGTCCAATTTCATCGAGTGGGAACTTACTTAACTTATCCGCAATTTGTGACACTTGAGCTTGTAAACCACTTAATTCCGTCGCAGTGGTTGGAACCTCAGCTCGCCCATCTACACGCATTTTCAAAGTTGCGGCTTTGGCTTTTGGAAACTTATCAAAGGCAATATAATTTTGACCAGTTAGCAAGTTGCCTGTACGCATCTGTGCACGCCAACCATTTGCGATAAAGTTTTTGAAAATTTCACCATCAGGATCAAGCTCTTTACCATGCGCCAAGCGAGATGGATAAATGGTCGCATCTACACGCATACGCAACTGGGTATAAGATGGATCAAACTCAACATTAATGGCTTTTACATTACCAATTTCGATACCCATAAAATCAATAGGTGCACCTGCGGTTAGACCTCGTAATGAATGATCAAAGTACATAATAATTGGACGTGGCTTACCATCAGGTTCTTTCATCGCCTCTTTACGAGAGTCTGATAAAGTAAAATAACTATGATTCGGTGCGATACTGCCCGCTGAATTTTCTGGGTAACCAAAGGCGATCCCTCCAGCAACAATGCTGGCAAGGGATTGAGTATCTAAATTAAAGCCTGAAGCATTTAAAGAAACATCTACCCCACTTGCTTGCCAAAAGCGTGCATCTGTAGTCACGAACTTATCATAAGGTGATTGGATAAAGGTTTGTAATTCAACACTTTTCCCATCATTTGCCAATTTATAAGCCGTAATCTGCCCGACATTTATTTTGCGATAGTAAATCGGTGCGCCAATATCAAGCGAGCCGAGATCTTGCGCTTTTAAGAAAAAAACTTTGCCGGGAATATCAGAGGCTACAACAGGTGGAACTTCAAGCCCAGCGAAAGTCTCCTGCTTTTGTTCCGCCTTGCCACCATCCACTTCAATGTAAGCGCCAGACAATAATGTATCAATTCCAGAAATGCCCCCTGTCCCTACACGAGGTCTAACCACCCAAAAGCGTGAATCCTTAGCAGCAAAATTACTGGCATCTTTACGTAATTCAATTTTGGCAATCACGTGTGAACGATCATCAGAAAGATCAATTTGACGGACTAAACCAATATCAACCTGTTTATAACGCACTGTGGTTTTGCCTGCGACCAAACCTTCTGCAGTACGAAATGACACTTCAATCGTTGGACCTGTATCCAGTATGGCTTTAGCAGCAAGTGACAATGCAATCAAAAGTGCGATGAATGGAACTAGCCAAATCAGCGCAGGTCGCCAACGCGCTTTCTTCTTTTCAGGTTCAGCGAGAAATACACCATTCTCCGTGGTCTCACTTGGGCTTGGTGTAGAATCTTGGTTGTTTGGCGTATTGTCTGGCATAGTGATCATTCTTTAGGATTTAATTATGAGGATTTGGTTTCTTTTTAACTTTTCAGTTGATGAATAACAACTGTGTTCATCTGTTGGGGTTGTTGAGAATTCGCCTTGTGCGCTTTGAAGTAATTATCCCAGATCAGTCTTGGATCAAAGCTCAATGAAGCAAACATGGTTAAAACAACGACTGCACCAAAAGCCACAGCTCCGGGTCCAGCCAAAATTGTCGCTAAGGATTGGATTTGAATAAGAGCTGTCAATAAAGCCACCACAAAAACATCAATCATCGACCAGCGCCCAATAAATTCAACAATTCTATATAACAGTGCACAATGTTCAGGTGAAAAATGCCATCTTGAAGATGATTGCATATACACAGCGACCAATAAAAAAATCAAAATTAATAATTTTAAAATTGGAATGAAAATACTTGCCATGAATATGACCACAGACACTAGATAATCTCCATTTTGCCAAAAGTAGATCACCCCACTGATAATGGTATCTTGCTGACGTCCCAATAAAGAATCCGTTACTGTCATCGGCATTACATTGGCTGGAATATATAAAATTGCTGCGGCAATGACTAAAGCAAAAGTTCGATTTAAACTTTGCGGTTTACGCGAGTGTAATGCACTTTTGCACCTTAAACACTTTAGTTCAGAATGTTCGTCTATGCTTGAGCCAACAGAATTCAGTAAGCCACAACAATGGCATTGTATTAATCCAACATCCTTTGCGCGCACATCGCTTTTGACTTGTAAATCAACATCAGAAAGATGCTCTAGCACTGAACTAATCTCATCATCATGATGATTCTTTTGTGTCATGTTAAGCTCCGATCGACTTCATCCCAAAGATCTTTGATCTTCACCGAAGCAATATAAACCAAAAGAATACTTAGGATCGTAAACGCCCAAAGTGCCACACCCGGAATTACCGTCACCATTCCAACCAATTTAACTAAGGTGACCAATACACCAATTAAAAAGACTTCCACCATCCCCCATGTTCTAAATAAAAATAAAGTTTTCAGTGCCAATCTGAGATAGTGAGGTCGGTATTTAAACAAACCAACACAACTTAAGACATAACTCAACAATAACAACTCAATCAATGGAACAATAAATGTAGTCATGAGAATCAGTGCCCCGACAAAAGGACGCTCAATATGAAACATGGTCCATGCAGCTCCAATCAGCGTGGTTTGTGAGGTATTCCCTTGTAACTCCACAATCACGATAGGGAAGCTATTGGCAATAACAAATACAATCAGTGCTGTAATGACTATAGCAAGCAATGACGAAAAAGGTCGGCTGCGTCGATATAACTCTGCACCACAACATGTGCAATAAGCACGCTCATTCGGTAATAAGTCAACTTTACGATAAATCGCATCACATTCTTCACAACCGACCAACTCATTTAAGTGAAGAGGTTGTGCCGATGCTAAAGGCTGATTATTTTTATTCGCCATAAGCTGACATCCGTTCGATTGATTGTTTCATTTAGAAGAACAGTTCATCTATGTTATACATTTTATTTTTAACATCTCAATCATTGTTTCTCTTAACTACACAATTTTTAAACAAATTAACATTCAATTCAGGCAAGATAACATCAATGATTAAAATAATGTTTTTTTAGACTATTGAGACTTAGTTTTTTTTCAAATCAGGAGTAAAAAGTAAAACTCTGAACAATCATTCTGTTACTTCTATTGTTATACGATTGCAAACCTAAAAACACCGATATAGTATTAATCCATCAGTAAATTGATCATTAAGCATAGATAAAAAGCTTTCAAAAAAATTTTCCCCTTAAAAACTAAATAAAAGATAGCCTTTTACACAAGGCTATCTTTATCTTTGTTTAAGTACTTTTGATATTCAGCTGCATATTGTTTAGCCAAATCTTTTTTCTCTTTTTCACCTAATATTTTACCTGCTTGTTGGAAAAAACTATGTTCTTCCTCTTTTAAATGATGGTGAACAATTTCTGAAAGTTTTTTTGCAGTTGTTAACCAACTTGGATGACTGAATTTTGTTTCAGTAAGTTGCTCTAACAATTCATCCATTTCATGATGTTCAGAAAGTGCATGTCTGGTAATATTCAAACCAGGATCTGTCATCATTAAAGGAATATAAAAATATCGATCTTCAGCAACAGCATGAGCAAAAAGTTCATTTTTCAGTGCATCAAATAAATTTCTTCTTTCTTCAGTATCCCCTGAGGTTTGAATGAGTTGTTCAGCGTATTTTCTTTGCTTATCATGACTTCTTCTCAATTCATCAAAAATATTATTATTTACTTTAGCATTCATCATTCACTATCCTTTTCCAATAATTAATATCAATTATTCTTAATGGTTTAAAAAAATGTTGTTGAAATTTGTTAGTAAAAAGCAATTCAACTGTATAGCACTGTAATTTTTATAAACTATTGTAAAGTTTTCGTTTTTATTCATATATCTTAATGATTAGACCATTCCATTAAAAATTTTCTTTTTTTTTAAATCGTGTGAAAACTTAATCAGAATTTGTTATTAATTTAACACTTAGATATTTTTAAAAATATTTTTTCTATTTTCTAAACTTGAGCTCAATTATTTTGAGCGAACACCGTCATATTCTGACTGGGTAGGTTGCTAAATCAAATTTGGAGCTAAAATGCCGAAAAGAAAATATATGATCTTTTTCTATTTTAATAAAATCCTAAGTTCATGATTAAGGCGAATCAAAACCCAGTAACAAAGTCAAAGATGACATGATATTTTTCCTATCTGACTTCACATCCCGTTCACAACTACTTATCTACAGTATTAGATAAGGCTCCAAATGGATAATGAACGTGAAAAACTCAAAAAAAATATTTGCCTCCATATTCACACTTCTTTGTGTATCTGGATGCAAAAGTATTCCTAGTTACTCCGCAGATTATGGTAAAGCTAGAAATAATGTAGTTGGTATTCCATTGACCGATACTCAAGCATTAGATATTGGCACCCGCTTTACATCCACCTTCAATACCTTAGGTACAGCTGAATTCATCGATAAGGCAAGTTCGTTATACGCAGATCAACTCTATATCAATGACACTCTTTCTCAATTTTCATCGCGACAAAATTTGATTGAACATTTTAAAGGCATGAATAAACGAGTTAGCAATGTTACAGTCAAATTATTAAACACGACCTACCACCGAGATTCTGCATATATTCATTGGTTTATGGCTTATGATTTCAAAATTTTTGGTGTGAATAAAACGATGGCGTCTTATGGCGTCAGCGAAATCAAGGTCAACAAAGATCAACAAATTATTTTCCAACAAGACTTTTGGGATCCAGCAAATGGCTTGTTTCGCCAGTTACCTTATTTCGGAGGCTTATATTCATGGGTATTAACATTCAAAAAATCACCGTAATGATTATATCTGTAGCAAGTTTATCCATCAGTATTTCAAATGTTCAAGCAGCAACATTTAAACAGTGTGGAAATGGTGCGATTTTAGTTGGTACAAAACAGATTGGTCAGGCAAGCTACTTTGCAGAATCTTGTAAACAGACTTGGGAAAATCAAAGTATTCAAATGAATTTTTTATACAACCAGAATATTCCTGAATGGGCTTTCAAACGCGCAGCCACTCATTTTTTAAAGAAAAATATTCCTGATTTTAAAGAAACATCGGCTTTAAACCAAATTACACAGCTTTATAAACCAGTTAAAAATGGGGATTTATATACCTTAAGTTACGTCCATTCATCCCGCATATTAACGCTTTCACTGAATGGAAAAATATTAGGTCATATCCAAAATGATCAAGCCAATCAATATTTTAAAATTTGGTTAGGTTCAGCGCCATTTAATGCTAAATTGAAGCAACAACTCTTAAATTAACAACATAAAGTTATTGTAATGACAAAATATTTTATCCTTATGGTGGAAGACCATTACGAATTAGCCTCTACACTCTGTGAATTTTTAGAAGCACATGATTTTGTCATTGATCATGCACGTAACTTAGATACAGCACGTAATTTATTGAAAAATCATCCTTATCATATTCTTTTATTGGATATCAATTTACCTGATGGTTGTGGTTTCGATCTTTGCCACTGGTTAAGGACTGAACAAGGTCTAGATATCCCTGTGCTTATGCTAACAGCACGTGACACATTGGATGACAAAATTAAAGGTTTTTCTTCAGGAACCGATGATTACTTGATTAAGCCTTTCGACTTTAACGAGTTAGTTATGCGTGTTCGAGCATTGATCAAAAGATCTATAGGAGAGGTCTCGAATAGCAAATTACAAATTCATGATCTGATCTTAGATAGTTCACAACAGACAATTCACCGTGCCGGAAAAAATATAGAACTTCCACCTATTCAATTTAAATTATTAAAATTATTGATGAGGAATTCACCCAAAGTTATGACCAAACAAGAAATTATCATAGAACTTTGGGGAGATGAAGAACCTGAAAGTGATGCACTACGTAGCCATATTTATAACTTACGAAAAATGGTGGATAAGCCCTTTAATCAAAAATTAATTCATACCGTGTCAGGTGTTGGCTTAAAAATTTCTCTTGAACCTGATTCATTTAATTAAGATAAACCACAACGACCAGTCCTGTCGATGGTATTAACGCTATATCATTGTGAATACTCAAATAATAGAGGCGATCAAATAACTCTACACGCCAGCCTAATTGTTTACACAGCTTTTGCACCAGTTGGAGTCCAATACCGTGTCCTTTAGTTTGCAACCTTAATTGAGGGCTAGATAAATCCTGTACTTTATTATCATTGAGTAAATGAATACCTATACCGTTATCAGCAATCAGAACTTTGTTTTTTTGTATAATGATATCGATTTCTGATCCTTGGGAATAATTTAAGGCATTCCGTAAAATATTGCCGAAAACCATTTTTGTCATAGAGGGATACAACTGTCGTGTCTGTTCTGCTATCCCCTGATGAAGATTAATTTGTATTCCTTTCACTTGCCCCACACTTTCAAGATCAGTTTGTAATTCTTGTAAGATTTTAAATATTGAGCTGTGTTCTGGTATAAGTGTGTTTGTCGTATTACGAGCAATTGCCAATAAAGTATCAACCAGTAACTGCATATCCTCTATGGTATTGCTCAAACGAACAAAGACTTTATTATCTCCATAACGAGCTTGGCAAAGCTGAACATTACCTTTAAGGACAGTTAAAGGTGTTCGTAATTCATGACTAACATCACGACTAAATTCACGCTCACGATGAATAAATTCACTCAAAACTTGATGGTATTTCTCTAACGCTTGTTTTAAATATTCTGCTTCCATATTTGCATCAGTACTAATATCCTTAAATGGTGATGCCCCTTTGTTCTGGTGATCCCAGTCAATATTTTCTAAAGCATTTGCAAGTCTAGTGATTGGAGAAAAATAACGACGTGCACGACGGTTCCACCACCAAAGTACGCTATAAAGCACAAACAAACTTAACATGAGAGGTGCCAATCCAAACAACCAAATCAGTTTATTGACATTACTTTCACCAAAAACTAAAAGCACATGCTGTCCATTACGCTCACCATAAACAGTCATACGCTCCTTGCCATCCACAAAATGACGGCCAACGCCTGGTGTTAAATGCATGTTCTGAAAACTATTTGGCGCTACCTTAGTCCAGCGATATCCATATAAATTTTTAGTATCAGGCAAATCTGCATTTGGATTACGCTCTACACGCATCCAATAATGTTCCATTTCCTGTTCTAGTGCAGTTTTCAACAAAGTGCCTTTAATCACCCACGCACTACATGTAATACCAATCACGATCGATAAAGCAATCAATCCGATTTGTAACCAGTAATATCGATTAAAGACTTCACCCAAGGGATGGGCACGCTTGCCCTTAAATAGTCTCAGCATAAATATGCTCCCTTGTGTGCCGCAATAAACAACACATTCAATTTAGATTATAAGACTTTCTTGCAAAACAAAAAATGACCAATAACCCATTCTTGTCCCTGTTCAAAACCAAAAAGTTCAGCACAAGCCATAAAAAAGATTCGCCAACGTTGCCACCATATTGCTGCATCTTTACCATAGGTTTGTTCAAATAATGGTTTTAAACTTTGATGTTGTCGGTCCATATTTTCAAGCCAAGCATTTGCTGTTCTTTCATATTGTTTACCTGACCATTGCCAATGCTGTTCTAATTGTAAGTGATCTTGAAAATGTAAGAAAGTCGATGCAGATGGCATAAGTCCACCACTAAAAAAGTATTTCGACATCCAATCATATTCATTTTTAATTTCAAATGGATAATGTAAAAACCGATGACAAAAAATGTGACACCACAATAATCCATCAGGTTTGAGCCAGAGATTTATTTTTTCAAATAACTTTTGGTAATTACGCACATGCTCAAACATTTCCACCGATACCACACGATCATATGCACTGGATTCAAGTTCTAATACATTGACATCACAGGTGATCACTTTTAAATGATTGTACTGCCGTAATTTAGCTTGTTCCTGAATATATTCACGTTGCGTTGCTGAGTTTGACACCACCGTAATGGAGGCATTCGGATAATGCTCAGCCATCCATAAACTTAAGGATCCCCAACCACAACCGATTTCCAAAATGTGTTGGCCATCTTTTAATTTTGCTCGCTCGCAATAACATGCTAAAGCCAACGCTTCAGCTTCGTCTAGACTGGTTTGTGCATCTGTAAATAGACTCGCACTATATTTTAAGTGCTTTCCTAGTACAGACTGAAAAAATGCAGTGGGAAGTTCATAATGCTGCTCGTTAGCTTTGTCAGTTTCAATCGCAATTTCACTACGTTTAAGCATGTTCACAACATCCATGTAACGCTGACTACCCAATTCAGGATCATAACGTCCTTCTTGAATTAAACGCTTTTTACTTAAACTTCGGATCACCGCACGTATAGCTTGATCTGGGATCAGCCCACTTTCGACCAGCTTTAAAGATTGTTGAATAATATAATCCATATTTTGATCTACTCTTTAGGTTGCCACGGAATAAACATTGAGGTTCGTTTTTGATAATCTCGGTAATTTTGACCACGATGACGTAATGCTTGCTGTTCGCTAAACGGAATACCCGTGATGTAATATAAAAATACCCACATCAGTAATGGATAAATCCATAGCAGATAAAGCCCAGCCGCTAATCCTAGAATAGGATAGGCAAACCAATGTAACCATTCAAAAAAATAATTCGGATGACGCGAATATTTCCATAATCCTTGATCCATGGTTTGACCTTGATTATTTGGATTCTGTTTAAAACGATATAGCTGCTGATCGGCAGTGCTTTCACCAATAAAAGCCAGTAACATCACCAGTGCGGCTGCAATCTGTGCCCAATAGATCCATTCATTCCACTGTGTTTTTGGGGAACTGAGTAACGATAGCATGGGATAAGAAAACAAAAGCGCGAGTCCTGCTTGAAACATAAAAAAAGCCAAGAATCCCAAATGTTTGAATTGCCCCATAGCACGGCGCATATTGGCATAACGACGGTCTTCTTCTGTTTCATGCCAGTAACGGCGAAATAAATGCCACGTCAGGCGTAAAAACCAAATGCTGCTTGAAAGTCCAATAAAGATACGCACACTTAGAGGTGCTGTATCCAGCAAAAAAGCCGCTAACATCACATTCAATGCAATACAGAAACTCCATGCTACATCGACTAAACCCGCACGATTGTTATAGCTTACGATGAGCCAACAGAGCAGCATAATTACAACATCAAGTAAAAACAATTTCAAAAACATTTTGCTTACTCCTTGATATATCAATGAATGCTTAGAAGTTAATAAATATTTGCTTCAAACAACATATGTACATCACTGATTACGCCCTCTTTGAATCCTCCTTCGCAATAACATAAATAGAAGTCCCACATTCGAATAAAATTTTCATCAAATCCAAGTTCAAGAACTTGTTCACGAGCAGCTAAAAAATTTTTCCGCCAAAGATGCAATGTTTGTGCATAACTTTGACCAATATCTTCCAAATGTTTTAAACGTAATTTTTGTTCGGATGCCGTTTGCGTTAATACGCTGATACATGGAATAAAACTACCAGGGAAAATATACCGTTTAATATAATCAACAGTTTTTAACGCTTTTTTATAGCGTGCGTCTTCAATGGTAATGGCTTGAATTAATCCCAATCCTTTTGGTTTCAATAAATTACGACATTGTTTAAAATAAGTAGATAAATATTGTTCACCTACCGCTTCAATCATTTCAATTGAAACCAATTTGTCGAATTTACCGTCAAGCAAGCGATAATCTTTTAGTTGCACCTCTACCCGATGTGCTAAGCCTGCTGCTTCAATACGCGCCACGGCTTCATCATATTGTGCTTGTGAAATCGTAATCGTTGTTACCTTACAGCCATAATTTTGTGCAGCATAAAGTGCAAAACCGCCCCATCCACTTCCAATTTCGACCAAATGATCCATGGGTTTGAGTTGTAGTTTTTGGCAGATCAAATCTTTTTTATACTCTGAGGCTTGCTCCAAAGTCATTTCAGCATCTTTAAACACGGCACTCGAATACATCATTGATGGATCAAGAAATAATTTAAAGAAATCATTACTCAGGTCATAATGATCTGCGATATTTTTACGACTCCCCTTGATCGAGTTTTTACGCTTTTTATACCAAGCTTTTAAAAAAAATTGGCTCGCTTGAGCAATAATATTTTGATTTAATTGATCCAAAAGATCACGGTTACGTGCCAAAATTTGGATCAATTCAACCAAATGATTGGTACTCCAATAACCACGAATATAGCCTTCAGCTGCGCCTAGCACACCATACTTGAAGATCAAGTCCACCAATTTTTTATCATGAACCTGAACTACTGCTACTAACTCAATACTGTCACCGACAAAACCATTCCACACCCCGCTAAATATAATTTGACCATGACGGAGTTTTAACAAACTTTGTAAAATCAAAGGTAGAGAATCTTGTTCACTGGAAATAAGTGCTTTCATCGCTTTGTTTTTCCTTTTTGTTTATTCGGATGCCGATAAAATGGGACCTTTTTCTTCCATAAACGAAAAGCATTTAGATAAATTCCCGCCATCATTTTGAAAGGTTCAAAGACACTATGAATAGCATATCGATGCTGTTGTGAAGAAACTGTGATGGGGGTTAGTGAAAATCGCATAGTTGCATCAAATTGCAGTACATCTTGTTGAAAAAGCTGCATATGAATCACATTTTGTTGCGCAGAGAAATTAAAACTCCATTTGTAATTGATGTCCATTGGCATAAAAGGAGAAACATGAAATGATTTTTTAAACTCGAATTTATAGCTATTAAATTGAGAATGTTGTACAGCTTTGTCACGACAGTCGTGTACATATACTTTACGTTCTTCCCATGGCGTGTTGGTGATTTCACTTAGAATAAATAGCGGCTTTTCACTGGTATCAAAAATGAAAAAGAATACCACTGAGTTAAATCGATAACCTAAAGTTCTCGGCAAGGCTAAAACTCGAATCTGTGTATCTAAACCTAGTAGACTATTGGCTTGTTTTAATAATATTTTTTCAATTTTTTGCCGAATTGTTCCATATTCTTCTATTAAAAAATCATTCGGATCAAGTTTGAGTAAATTCCAACGTTGTGATGACCATAAATAAGATTGCTCGGTAAAATAGTGGATTTGATCTGGGTCAAACCATAAATAATTTAACTTTGCTTCAAATTGATGGGACTTGGGTAAAAAGCGTCGATGCCGGATCGAGGCGGGAGCTATAGCTAATTCAGTCAGCAACATGAGAACTCCTAGATTAGCTTTTCTATATGCTTCACAACTTGAGCTGCACTACGTACACCATCCTCGTGAAACCCCCATCCCCAATAGGCACCACAAAATGATGTTCGATTTTGTCCATTAATCTCAGACCAGCGTCCTTGCGCTCCTATGGCTGATATATCAAATACAGGATGACGATACTCGCGCTCAACTAAAATCAGCTCTGGTTTAATGTCAAAATTTGGATTCAATGTAGCGAAAATTTGTGTTTGGCAGGACAAGTTCTGTAGTTTGTTCATCCAGTAGCTAAATGTGTAATGAACTCTTGGCTTGATATTTTGCGTATCAAAATTTGATTGATCTTGAGTAATATGTACATGCCAACTCGCCCATTGAGATTTCGACTTGGGCATAATTGTCAGATCATGATGTACCACCATTTTATTGTCTTGATAGGAAAATTTGGACAACACCTCCTGCTCTAATTCAGATGGATCATTTAATAACTTTAGACTGTCATCTGCATGACTTGCAAAAACCACCCAATCAAATTTTTGTGTCTCATACTCTGTTTGAACAATCACTTGATCCGTCAAACGAGATACACTGATTACTGCTTGTTTTTTAAACTCAATATTTACAGACTGCTGTTGAATGGCTTCGACATAACGAGCTGAACCACCAATGATAGTTTGCCATTGAGGGCGATCTTTAAGCTGAAGCATTCGATGGTGTTGAAAAAAACTCACCACAAATTTATAAGGAATTTTTCCTACTTGATCAATCGGACATGACCATAATGCGCCACACATTGGATATAAATGCTCTTGGCGAAAAGCCTCGGAATATCCATTTTGATTTAGATAATCTTCAATACTTAAATTGATCTCAAGATCATTCACCACGACAGTTTTATTTGCTGAATAAAATTTAAAAAGATCAGAAAGCATGGCTCTAAATTTTGATTTAAAAAAATTTTGTGGTCTACTTAGTAAAGAAATTTTTTTTGAAGGGTTATATTGTAAACCCGTAATTAGATTATTGACCGAAAAACTCATATCACTGTTTTGTGCTTTTACGCCTAACTCAGCGATCATCTGGCTAAATAATGGATAATTATAATGATTGAATACGATAAAACCACTATCAATAGCGAGTTTTTGCTCATCAATGATCAAATCATGTGTATCAGTATGCCCACCAAAATACGTATTTTTCTCAAATATAGTGACCTGATGATGTTTTGAAAGTTTCCATGCAGCATACAGTCCAGAAATTCCTGACCCAATAATCGCAATTTTCATGAAGATTCCCCAGTTGAACTTTTATTGGTGTTTGTTTTAATGAAGATATTTACTTTAGTTGATGATTGAGCAATTTTACTGAATTCATAGACTCGTGCGGGTATTGGTTTCAATCCCCAGACTAAACCGATCCAAGACATCATTTTTAAAAGATAGTAAGTGATATCAATTTGCCACCAATAAAAACCTTGCCTAGCGCTCCCAGCATAATAATGATGGTTGTTATGCCATCCCTCACCTAAAGTAATGATCGATAAAAATAAATTGTTTCGACTTTGATCTTCTGTTTCAAAATCTCGACTGCCATATAAATGTGCGAGTGAATTAATACATAAAGTGGCATGAATTAATAAAACTGTTGAAACAACAAAGCCCCAGACCAATAGTTGTAGACCTGATGTGGTAAGTGATGGATAGACAACGGCAAGCCACTCACCCAAAGCATAAATTGACACTGCCGTTAGCAGCACAATGATCAAGCTAAAACGATCTAACCACACCAGTTCAGGATATTTCAGCCAATCTTTGACCACTTCTTTACGCGTGGCAAAATTATAATCATTTAAAAACCAGCCTAAATGGCTATACCAAAAACCATAGGTCGATGAATGTGGATCATGTTCTGTATCCGTAAACCGATGATGATAACGATGATGCGCAGCCCACCACAAAGGTCCACGTTGAGCACTCATCGTTCCAATCAACACAAAAACAAATTGAACTATTCGTGAGGTTTGGAACGTTTTATGTGACAAATATCGATGGAAAAATGCAGTAATTGAAAACATTCTTATCAGATAAAATAGCAACATGAAAGTGACAGCAAACCAAGATACCCCGACATAAAATATACCGAGACAGGCAACATGCAGAATGATAAAAGGAATAATGCGTACCCATTGAATTTTCTTGCTTTCTGGAGAACTGGTCTGTACCTGAATCGGACGGGACCAACTGTCTATCCACTGCCTAACACGATTCAACATAGAGGTATCCTAATTTTCTAATCATTGGATTTTATATAAAGAAGTTTAATCAACCCGAAATGAAATTTATGTGAAGTAAATATTTTTTTTCATGACACTAAAACGTTAATGTAGATGACTATATCGGTCAATAACCCCATTTATTTTCATTCTATTGTTATAGCAATATCTTAATTAGTTTGCACATAAGGTTGTCATGCCCATACTTGGCTTATATAAAGTATTTAAAAATGTATTGTCTGATTCTCATCACTAAAGTCAAAGGTAATCTCCCCTCAAAATAATCGATTTATGTGCTAAACAGATCGTTAAGGTCAACCAACGTCAAAGTTAAGGTTCAATTAAATTGGGTGAGTGAAATCAAACATAGAAAGATAATTTTGAATAAATATTCAGAAAAAATAAGAAATGATCAGGAAATGGCTTTTACCTAAAGTAATTTGCTATTTCAAGAATGCCAATCAACTTTATTGGCATTCTTTTCATCGAATCATCAATATATTATGGATTTTTCATCAATAGGTTTTAATTGGGGTGGTGTTTGAACTAGCTCAGACTTAGCCCAATTAGGATCATTTAGCATACGTTGTACCTGTTGAACATCTACATCTTTTTCCCAAGAGCCAATGACTAAGGTAGCAACACAGTTGCCAATTAAATTACTGACTGCTCGAATAATTCCGATCACCCAATCTATTGAAAGAATCAGCACTAAACCAATTGCAGGTATAATTGGAAAGCTGGATAACGTAGCAGCTAAAACAACAATTGCTGATGCAGGAATACCATGCGCACCTTTAGAAGTAAACAAAGTTATAAGCAAAATGATGAGTAAGTCTGAAATTGATAAATGAACGCCAGTAGCCTGAGCAATAAAAACAACAGCAAGTGTCAAGTAGATTGAAAATCCATCAAGATTAAAAGAGTATCCAGATGGAATAACAAGACTTACAGTTGTGTCTTTAATACCGAGTTTTTTTAATTTATACATGACTTGTGGTAACACCGAATCAGATGATGATGTCCCACAGACAATCAAAATTTCTTCTTTAAAGTATCTTATGAATTTAAAAATGTTATACCCTAATAATTTTAATATGAGTCCAAGTATAACAACGACAAAGAAAATAACGGTCATATAGTAAATGAGTATCAAATAGCCTAGATTAACAAGCGTTGCAATTCCGAATTGAGCTACAGTAAAAGCGATTGCACCAAAAACGCCTATAGGTGCCAATTTCACAATAAGCGCCATTATTTTAAAAATAACTTGAGAAATCTTATCGATCAAAGATGCCACTGGATCCTTAGTATCTTTAGGAAGCATTGATAATGCAACACCGAACAGAATAGCGAAAACAACAACTTGAAGAACATCATTCCCTGTAAATGCTCCTACAGCAGTTTGAGGAATCATGTTTAAGAAAAAATCTGATACTCCAGTAACAGCATGAATATTCTCATTATATTTTTCCAACTGTGATGCATCTAATGTTGATAAATCTACATTCATTCCATGACCAGGTTTAAAGATATATTCAACAATGAGCCCTAGTACAAGTGCAATTGAGGTCATGACCTCGAAATAAATTAAAGTCTTTGCACCAACCTTACCTGCTTTCTTTAAATCGCCAGCACCATATATACCTAAAACAATCACGCAAAATATAAGTGGAGCAATAAGCATTTTAACTAATTTGACAAATCCTGTACCTAAAACCTGGAAATTCTTAGCAATTTCTGGAGAAAAATACCCAAATAAACATCCCAAAAATAAAGCAATAATGACTTGGGTAAATAAGAATTTCTAATTAATTTCATAAATTAGCTCAATGATAGGACTAAATTAAGAAAAGCAAAATGGATGCCAACTCAAATAAGCCCTTTTGAGTTCTTTCAAATTTAGATTACAAATTACCAAAAATAGCCAACTTTTTAACTTGACTAATATTCTTCCTCTTGTTTACAGCATCTTCTTTCTCATTTTATTAATGACCCGTGCAGATAGCGCGGTAATACTCCCATTTTTAATTGATTTAATAAGTAGAAAACTAAAGTCCTTATCATTGTTTAAATTTAGGTGGTTTACCATCAACTGACATATGTGGTCGTTCATGATTATAAAAGTGTTGCCATATCGTTGTATAGTCTTTAACTTCTTCAAGCTCTCGAAATAAATATTGATTCAAACATTCATATCTAACCGTCCTGTTGAAGCGTTCTACATAAGCATTCTGTTGTGGATGACCAGGTTGAGTAAATACATGCTCAATTCCATGCTGAGTACAACACGCTTGCATTAAATCACTAACATACTCGGGTCCATTATCACTACGGATACGTTTTGGCTTACCTCGCCATGCAATTCATTGATCTACTCCCCTCAGCACTCGTTGAGCTGGCAAAGAAAAATCAATCACTATATCCAGTGACACACGGT
>NZ_LBNA01000053.1:0-178646 GCF_001005515.1 Acinetobacter sp. Ag2 | reverse complement strand
ATATGAAACTCTCAAAAAAAATAATTTTCTTTTTAATTCCAAAAAAATCAAAGCGCCTGCGCGCTTTATCATTTATCTTTAATCTCAAACATACTAAATTCAATGTTGTCTTTAAAACTGATTTCCTTTGGACGTTGCTGTTCCATTTTATTTTTAAGGATAACCTCTTTATGCCATACAGGTAGAGGCTTTATATTCAGCAATATTCGTCTTGCAATAAAATTACATACATCGAAAGGATAGGAAAATAACGCAGGAACCCAGTTATCATGATAAATAATTCGAAATGACTTCCATGTATCCCGATAACTTTCTTTTGCACCAATGAGCTGTTGGCAAAATGTTAATTGCGTAAACGGGTCTATCGTTCCATACATTGGATTAGGCTTTGGATATAGTTCTGCTGGTCCTTTATGCATAAAATGACATATAAATGACCATAAGCCTTGGGTATTATCCCAACCAATCATTGGAAAGCCAATGACAAAGGTATGTTTTAACAGACCATCATCTACAATATGCGCCCTAAGCTCCCTTAAGGTAAATCCTGAAAGACTAAAACTTGTCCCCATTACATAAACAACATCCTTCCAATCTCGCTCGATATACTCAGCATCAGTTAAATAAAAAAATACTTTACCTGTTTTTCGATTAAACAAGATCGGTTTACATAATGGTTTATTATGATCATATTTAAAATATGGACTTAAAAAAGAATATAATATAAAACATATTAGAAAAATATTAGAAAACAGAATAAACCCATAAATAAACCAGCCCTTATCATTAACAGGATAAAACAAAATAAAAAAAAGAATACAAAATAAGAGTATTATTAATGGTGATATAAAAACAAACATACTAAGTGACTTACCCAGTCTTGCATAATTTTGATCAATAAGCTCGATATAGTCATCATTCATGCTTAGAAAAGACCAGTTATGATTGCGTTTAAATTCATCATGAGGCGTTAAAAGTACATCACCTTCATCTAATTTGGAAAAAGGTATGTTTTCTTTAAATACATCATAACCAAACACATGTTTTTTAATTTTACTTTTCATCATGCAACCATTTTACTGATGCTTCCAAATATCAAACTCTCAAAAAAAATAATTTTCTTTTTAATTCCAAAAAAATCAAAGCGCCTGCGCGCTTTATCATTTATCTTTCATCTCAAACATACTAAATTCAAAGTTGTCTTTAAAACTGATTTCCTCTGGACGTTGTTGTTCCATTTTATTTTTAAGGATAACCTCTTTATGCCATACAGGTAGAGGCTTTATATTCAGCAATATTCGTCTTGCAATAAAATTACATACATCGAAAGGATAGGAAAATAACGCAGGAACCCAGTTATCATGATAAATGATTCGAAATGACTTCCATGTATCCCGATAACTTTCTTTTGCACCAATGAGCTGTTGGCAAAATGTTAATTGCGTAAACGGGTCTATCGTTCCATACATTAGATTAGGCTTTGGATATAGTTCTGCTGGTCCCTTATGCATAAAATGACATATAAATGACCATAAGCCTTGGGTACGAAAGATGCCAATCATAGGAAAACCAATGACGAATGTGTGTTTTAAAATACCATCATCTACAATATGCGCTCTCAGTTCTCTTAGTGGTATACCTGAAAGTCCAAAGCTACTCCCCATCACATAAACAACATCCTTCCAATCTCGCTCGATATACTCAGCATCAGTCAAATAAAAAAATACCTTGCCTGTTTTTCGATTAAATAAGATCGGTTTACATATAGGTTTTTTATGATCATATTTAAAGTATGGACTCAAAAAACCATATAAAGTAAAAAACAATAAGAATAAATAAACAAATATAACAAATATATATTTATAAATCCCTTCACTATAAAATGGTTTAATCAACATGTACATTAAACAACCAATTAAGAAAATAACTAAAGGTGATATAAAAACAAACATACTAAGTGATTTACCCAATCTTGCATAAGATTGATCGATCAGTTCAATATAATCATCATTCATGCTTAGAAAATACCAGTTATGATTACGTTTAAATTCATCATAAGGCGTTAAAAGTACATCATTTTCCTCTAATTTTGAAAAAGGTATATTTTCTTTAAAAATATCATAGCCAAACACATGTTTTTTAATTTTACTTTTCATCATGCAACCATTTTACTGATGCTTCCAAATATCAAGCTATCAAAAAATATAATGTTCTTTTTAATTCCAAAAAATCAAAGCGCTTGCGGGCTTTATCATTTATCTTTCATCTCAAACATACTAAATTCAAAGTTGTCTTTAAAACTGATTTCTTCTGGACGTTGTTGTTCCATTTTATTTTTAAGGACAACCTCTTTATGCCAGATAGGTAGAGGCTTTATATTCAGCAATATTCGTCTTGCAATAAAATTACCAAGATCAAAAGGGAAGGAAAATAACGCAGGAACCCAGTTATCATGATAAATAATTCGAAATGACTTCCATGTATCTCGATAACTTTCTTTTGCGCCAATGACCTGTTGGCAAAACGTTAATTGTGTAAACGGGTCTATTGTTCCATACATTGGATTAGGCTTTGGATACAATTCTGCTGGTCCTTTATGCATAAAATGACATATAAATGACCATAAACCCTGTGTACGGAATATACCTATCATTGGGAAGCCAATAACAAAAGTATGTTTTAACAGACCACCTTCAACGATATGCGCTCTAAGCTCTCTTAAAGGTGCACCTGAAAGACCAAAGCTATTCCCCATCACATAAATAACATCTTTCCAATCTCGCTCGATATACTCAGCATCATTTAAATAAAAAAATACCTTACCTGTTTTTCGGTTAAACAAAATCGGTTTACATAATGGTTTCTTATAATCATATTTATAAAAAGGACGAAAAAAAACAAAAAAGCAAAACCATATTATAAAAACAACAGAAGTTACAATCAAGAAAGTTATAAATATTGAATCATTACTATCACCACCAAGACTAAAATATAAGTATAAAAAATATAATGCAATTAACATAAGTGGAATTACAAATATAAATGGGCTTAAGCCTTTCCCAAGTCTTGCATATGACTGATCTATAAGTTCTATATAATCATCATTCATCCTTAGAAAAGACCAGTTATGATTACGTTTAAACTCATCATGAGGATTTAAAAGTACATCACCTTCATCTAATTTGGAAAAAGGTATGTTTTCTTTAAATACATCATAACCAAACACATGTTTTTTAATTTTACTTTTCATCATGTAACCATTTTTACTAAAGATCAAAGCGCTTCCGCGTTTTATCATTTATCTTTCATCTCAAACATAGTAAATTCAAAGTTATCTTTAAAACTGATTTCCTCTGGGCGTTGTTGTTCCATTTTATTTTTAAGGATAACCTCTTTATGCCAGATAGGTAGAGGCTTTATATTCAGCAATATTCGTCTTGCAATAAAATTACCAAGATCAAAAGGGAAGGAAAATAACGCAGGAACCCAGTTATCATGATAAATAATTCGAAATGACTTCCATGTATCTCGATAACTTTCTTTTGCTCCAATGACCTGTTGGCAAAACGTTAATTGTGTAAACGGGTCTATTGTTCCATACATTGGATTAGACTTTGGATACAATTCTGCTGGTCCTTTATGCATAAAATGACATATAAATGACCATAAGCCTTGGGTATTATCCCAACCGATCATTGGAAAGCCAATGACAAAGGTATGTTTTAACAGACCATCTTCGACAATATGCGCTCTAAGCTCCCTTAGGGTAAATCCTGAAAGCCCAAAACTTGTCCCCATTACATAAACAACATCCTTCCAATCTCGTTCGATATACTCAGCTTCATTTAAATAAAAAAATACCTTCCCTGTTTTTCGATTAAACAAAATCGGTTTACATAACGGTTTCTTATAATCATATTTAAAAAAAGGACTTAAGAACGCATACACTGGTATAAAAAATATAATCAATCCCGAAATTACGACAAATATTGAAAAAGAAATAGATTCATTAGTACCCCCATTAAATGTAAAATATAAATATAAAATATAAAATATTAATAATAATATAGGGGAACTTAAAACTAAAAGGCTTATTCCCTTCCCAAGCCTCGCATAGGTTTGATCAATAAGCTCTATATAATCATCGTTCATTCTTAGAAAAGACCAGTTATGATTGCGTTTAAATTCATCATAGGGTGATAAAAGTACATCACCTTCATCCAATTTTGAAAAAGGTATATTTTCTTTAAATACGTCATAACCAAACGCATGTTTTTTAATTTTACTTTTCATAACACGACCATTTTAAATTATTTATTGGCTGGAGATACAATCAGTTTTAACTGATCTGTTTGCTCGAAGATATCGCTAAATCTTTTCTTTTCAGTATTGGTCGATAGTAGGCATCGTTGAATCCATATTTGAATATTGTTCTCTTTTACAAAATAAGCAATTAAAGAAAAAATAATCCCTACAGCAATTGCAATCCATCCTAATGGATTCAATGCAAATATAAGATAACTTCCCAATACAACAGCAACACCACTCAAGGCTAAGTAAGTACCATAGCTTCGCTCACCATTTCTAATTGCATCAAATCCATTATAAATATCAAATCCACCAAAAATTAATCCTGCAAACAACCCGAAACCTCGCCAAATTTTTCCTGCTAAAACACTTCTATCATCTGTAGTGAGTTTTAAAATAAAACTATTCATTGACTTTAACAGCCGAGATTTTGACGTGATTTTATCACTCGAATTCAACAATGCACCGAATGCTTCTACAGTCGACATGGTGAGACCAATCACAGCAGCACTTCTGCGACTAACTTTTTCATATTTATTATCAAAGCTTTGGCTAAAAACAGTACAAATCGCCCAGCCTTGTAAGCCGACAATCGCAACTTTAATCATAAAGAATTTATAATAATCTGAGCTTGGGCTTGGCTCTATAACATCTTCAGCAATAACACTGACATTCATCGTACTTTGTTTTTTTAATAACTCAGCATGCTTTTTTACAGCTTCTCTAAAGTTTTTTGGTAAATTTCTCTCAAACTCAGGATTTACTTCTAAACGTGGCACATCGATATATTTTAGATGTTTGTATTTATCATATAGATAGTTCCAATCACTTTTTTTTATGACATTACCTAGACCATTATCTTTACCCACTATATTTTGATGTGATCTATAATAATTTCGCATTTTCGTGTTGAAATCGCTTTTGTTCGTAAAAGTAATACGCTCAGACTTGATTTCAGACAAACTAAACATTGAAATCATTAAAGGCTGGAATGGATGAGCAGCTAAAGCATTCGGGGCAGATAACCCTGTGATATTTAAAAAGGCTTTGCTGATATTGGTCAACAATGTAAATTTTAACTCTTCCGTTCGAGCTGTACTTAAAAAGCCATGAAATGAATTGATGAAATCCCCAAAAGGCTGTGTAGCAAAAGCTCCATTTAAATTAGTGAGAGACCATTTATTAATTTGTTCATTTAACTTTTGACGAAGGGCACTTGAATTTAAAGCAAGAAAATTTAAAAAGTAATTGTTAGGATCTCGAGTGTTATATAAGTATTGCCCCATGTATTTATTCATTTTTGGACATAATTTGCTACTTTCTAAAACTAGATTGACACACATGCCAAGAGAAACACCATCAACTAAATTATCTTTTTCTTGGTTAAAGAAAAAATGGTCCGCAATTACGCTTTCCTTAAGAAACTCCTGACCTATTCCATCGAGCTTATCCGCATAGCCTGCCTGCACTTGTTTTTTCTGCTTAAGTGTGGCTAAACCTGCATTAAATCTATTTGAATCAATATGCTGGACATATTCTGTATTCCATTCTTGATTTTTTACTTTTTGTTCTGCTGCTTTTTGGGCTCGCTCCTTAGCATTGAGTTCTTCTGTTGTTTTTTTATCATCCCACACGTCCTCAATGAGTCCACCAATCATTGCTCCTTGCCCACCATACATACGAATTTTTTGTTTCGCTTCCTCATTTCTTTTTAATTCGTCATTGGTAAAGTAAGGATAATCATTAATCCCAAAGTTATTTTTTAACACTTCTAATGTATTTACGGTTTTTTCATCATCAGTATAATCTTCGTCACTTATCATTTGATTTGCAACTTGAGCTGAAATATCCATCACTACGCCAACAGGGTCATCAATCGCAAATACAGCGCCAAAAAGTATTCTTGCTTTTGCATCATTTGACAAAGCTGCGGTGAGTTCCTCTTTGCTATGCTCTTTAAGAAATGAATCATCCAAACTTGATTCTGAAAATAATCTATAAGCTAAATTATTAGTTTTAACTTGGTTAATATCTTCATTTTGAGACAAAATGTTTTCAAGTATATCTTTAGGTGTCTTCCCTGACAGATAGGAAAAATACTCTGAATATGAAAATAAATCTTTTGATATATTATTTTTTAACAGACTGTTTTCTAGAGTTCCTTGACCTTTTTCGCCAGCCACCCATTCTGTCTTAGAATCTGCACAAAAACTCTCAATTCCCGTCTGCATTGGAAATGTGCCTTTTGCGTACTGTCCTGCAATAAATTTTTTTACGTCAAATTTATCCATATATTTTTCGTAAAATTCAGGTGACTTGTTTCTCAGCTTCGTTGCTTTGCTCCATGCGTTTTCAGAATATTTGAAATATACAAAAGAAGCTTCATTGGGTTTGGGTACAACGATCGTTAAAGCATTTGCTCTATGCTTAATATTCATGCAAGGCTCATCACCCTGCTCCATTAAAACTAAGGGTCTAGATGAGTAATCTTGATCATAATTTGATTCATTAATACGTTTTAAAAAACCCTTTTCAGAAATTTTATATTCTTGCCATTGATTTAAATGCTTTATGAAAACATATAAAAAACCTTTTCTTAAAGTGCTCCCTTTAAAACCATACTGTTCCATTGATGTTTCAGTTTTGTGTTTAGGATAGCTATAACTAGCCTCTGTAGCCGTAACTTTAATCGTATTCAGGGACTTAAGTGGTGCTTCAGGATTATTAGTTGAATCATGACTAGATGCATCTAAAGCTGACGTGGCTGTTGAAGCTTGAGGACTAGATGGCTTATAGGAGTTAACAAAGTTAAACTTGGTTTCTTCTAAACTCGATAAATATTCATCAATCTGTGATTTTATATCTGTTATATCATATAATTCTTTTTGATTTTCATCTTCATCAAGTGAATTATTTGCACCTGTTGATGTAAATATATAACGATTCACAAAAATCTTTAAGCCAATATCTCTTTTACAAAAATCACAACTTTTAGAATCCATACATCACCTTATTTTTTAAATTTTCATCATCAATATTTTGTTTTTTAAAAAAGTCATCCCACTCAGACGTTGAAAGCTGTTTGCTTGCCTGTTCATAGCCTTTGGGACTTTCTGTTAAACGTTGAAAAAAGTGGGTTTCAAGAAAGCTTTCACCGATTAAATCTGCATGAAAAATGGATGCTAC
Source organism: Acinetobacter sp. Ag2 (assembly GCF_001005515.1). Classification (NCBI taxonomy): domain Bacteria; kingdom Pseudomonadati; phylum Pseudomonadota; class Gammaproteobacteria; order Moraxellales; family Moraxellaceae; genus Acinetobacter; species Acinetobacter sp. Ag2. The sequence continues at coordinate 171,152 of NZ_LBNA01000053.1, read as the reverse complement.
AGCATCATCCTTGGTCAAAATTCCTTTATTTTTTATTAAGTCTGCATAATTAAAAATCTGATTAACTTTCATAAAGTATGCTGGCAAGTCGTCAGTCTTGAATTTTAACTTTTCAAACACTCTGTTGTTTACACTGATTTTGTCCAATAAATCATGATCAGGCTGTCGAATCAAATCACCTTTAGACTCAGTTTCAAAGGACAATATTTCATTTAAAAAATTGAATTCAATATTTTTAAAATATTTATTGATCCATAAAAAATCCTGACTCTCAAAGTAATTTAGCAACATCCAAATCTTTGGATCAAAAAAGCGATACAAATACTTCTTAGTGCCTATTTCATATACTAAAGTTTGCTTTAAATGATCAACAATATCAGGCTCTCGAGTCGGAACACTTTTAAACTTCATCAGAAAAAATGGCGAAAGCCCTGCTTTAACCTGATGTTGATCGTACTGTTTGATTTCCTCAACAAGAGACTCATCAACCGAATTCAAGCGCAATAAATATGGGAAAACATGCTGTACATTCTTCGCATAATCTGGTGCTAAAGACTTAAGCTGAGTTTCCACTTCATAGAAATATTGCGCATTTAGATTCGGATCAATAATGACATAATCATGCTCAATCATTTCTTTTGGATGTATAGGTGCTAATAACATTATGAAAGCTCCACAGAAGCATCACCTTTTGCCGCAGCGCCAGAAACACGCATTTCGCAAATAGGGAGTTGAGGGATCTCCGAGCTCACCTTAGCGCCACCTGTAAACTTCTGCTGCCCAGATTTCACTTCAAATAATCCACCAGTCGTTGCAAATACACCTGAACCATTGAGCTTCACTTCCGAGCCATCACCAATCAGCTTGATTTCTTTCGGACTAATAATATAAATCGTATCTTCTGTCGAAATGATTTGAATGCCTTTGCGGGCGATCAAATCAGCACCTCCATCTTGAGCTTGGACCTCTACTTTCCCCTTGCCAGCATAAAGTCTTGCACCTTCCTGTGCTGCAAACAGGCTGATCTTTGAACTGGCATGTCCCACCAAGGATTTTTGTGTGCTTAGATTAATGCTTCCGCCTGCACTATGGCTGATTTGTCCATCCGCAGAGAGGTGGATGTCTTCATTGCTTGATAGTGCAATTGAATTTGGTGAAGCCAGCATCATTACTGCGGACTTAAATGCATCCGCTTTTTTCGGATCTTGTTGAGCCAGTGTATTGATAAACCCTTGGATTCGTTCTAAGACCTCTAAAGGATCAGTCTGTTGATTCTTGGCAACCTCACTTAAGGCTTTGGCATTGTTCAGGTTACTTTCTAGCTGACTTTTGGCTGCGGTTGTATCTAGATGATTACCTGATGCCCCATCTTGTGCATGGCTACTCAGCAGTAAGCCTTGACCTGCACGTACCGCACCCCATTGATCCGTTCTTAGCTCAAAGCCTTCTCCTCGCCCTTCGCTACTATCTGTCTCTTTTGGATGACTGAGATTGCCAAGGTTGAGTTGAGTTGCGCCATGACTGCTGTGTAACTGACTGCTGATCTGGTTGGTGGTATCGTCAAATCTCAGTTGGTTATAGCCACTACCCTGATATTCCTTGCTTTTAATCCCTGCCAACTTCTTGGTATCGGGCAACTTGCCTTTGTCATCAAACTTGCTCGGACTGCGTTGCGCTTCATGGATTCGACCCACCACGAATGGTCTGTCAATGTTGCCATCAAAGAAGTCGATGACTACAATCTCCCCAATCCTAGGTAAGAAACGTGCCCCATACCCTTCGCCTGCCCATGGCGTCAATACATCAACCCAAGCTGAGTCGGTATCATTGTCATTCGAGCCTGCACCACCATCATGGCTGTGGTCTTCATTGCGGGTAAAGAGGAAGCGAACCTTGATACGTCCCCATTCATCCACATGAATTTCTTCTCCACTTGGACCAACCACTCTCGCTCGCATTGGATGGACTGCGGGTCTTTGAGTTAAGGGATTATATTCAGGAACAACCGTAATATTACATCGTTGTAGCACCAACTGATTCGCTTGGCGTTCTTCGTTGTTGTTTACGGTGAGATGGGGGCGTTGCCAATCACTTTGTTTTAACAAAGTTTCGACTTGATGGCTCAAGTCTTTGGGTAAATTATTTTGGTTATAAAACGTTTTAGAGATGATCAAGAACTGCTGATCGGCAGAATCTTTTAGCTCTAGGCTTGGATGTTGGTTAAGCTCAAAGTGATAACCCACCTGCGCATCTCGTACCGTCGATATTGCCGTGAATTGTTTGGCTTGGGCATCGTAGTAGTTGCTAAGATTTTGGTTAAAGCGTTCGATCTGACTGTTGCCTGATGGCGTTGCACCATCTTCCCCATTCAAGTCAGGAATCCATGCAGGGCTAAAGTGCCATACTTGTTCTAAGCCAAGACTGGCGTTATCGTACTGGGCACTGTGCTGATATTTGCTTTGTACATTGCCTGCACCTTCTTCGGTTTCAAGAATATCGGCTTGCCAACGGTGGATATGTACCGATGTCGGTTGAAGGGAGCGTTGTCCTGTAAAATTGATAATCGAATCGCTAGTCTCTATAGCCGAACTTCGATGAAAGCGGATCGTGCGTCGTTCTAAACTTTCGTATTGAGTATTGTCATCAATCAATCGAAGCTTTTGAGGCTGGATGGGTTCATTAAAATGAGAGACTTTAAGCTGTGCTTCATCAATTAAACTCGTCACACCTTCCGATGCTAGAAGCCTTTGAATAAGATCTATATCTCGTTCATTATTCTGCATAATGAGTGGTCGAATATCATAGTCTTTGGTCAGCCCAGTTTTATCTAAACTCAAACTAGCAGCAAACAGCGGACTTCTTTGTTGCCATTCTTTATGAAGTATTTCAACAACTTGAATCACCGACTTATTCAGAAATACTCTACTATTACGGCGTTTGTGCCACAGTGACGTTGCATCCTCAAGTTTGAGCTTATAAACCGTCAGTGCGCCATCACTTTGTCCCTGTGCAGCTTCGGTAATGATGCCTGTGGTACGGAACAGTTGTCCGCGGTCAGTGACTTGGTCGATTGCAGCTTGGCAACCGATAAACTGTTTGAGTGGAATATTTGCAGATGTTGCAAGACAGATCATTTCCACAGACACGCCTTGATTGATGGCATGTTGTCCATCAATGCGTTGCAAGAACACTTGGGCAGTCAAATCAGGATTGCTAAACTGAATGTGCAAAGCTCTTTTTTGAGCGGTTAATCCAAGTTGTTCTAAAGCCGAAAATATATTGGCAAAATTCATTTTCTTATCTAACTTAAAATAATATTAATATTTATCTATATTTAATCAAAAAAAACGATTGAATCCTAGTTTATTGATCGGTTAATTTTTAAGAAATTGTAAAAAAACCTCAATATTCATATTTTAATATTGAGGTTTATGTTTTGAATTCAGTCAGTTAAATATACTTAACTTTATTCGCCATCCATCATGGATTGGCTCATACCCACAGTATTGAAACCTGCATCGACATACAAGATTTCACCTGTAATACCATTTGCCCAAGGTGAACATAAGAACAATGCCGCATTCCCAACATCTTCAATTGTCACATTGCGTTTCAGTGGTGCAATTTTTTCATTGGCATCTAACATCTTACGGAAAGACTTAATCCCTGATGCCGCTAGAGTACGGATTGGACCTGCTGAAATCGCATTTACACGAATTCCTTCTGCACCTAGACTCGAAGCCAAGTAACGTACACCTGCTTCTAAAGATGCTTTTGCCATCCCCATCACGTTGTAGTTTGGCATCACAGACTCAGAACCTTGGTAGGTCAAAGTCAGTAAACATCCTTGGCGAGCAAGCAATAAAGGTTTCGCAGCACGTGCCATTGCCACAAAGCTATAAGCACTGATGTCATGTGCAATTTTAAAGCCTTCGCGGTCAGTTACGTCCGTAAAATCACCATCCAGCGTATGCGCAGGTGCAAAGCCGATTGAGTGAACAACACCATCCAAACCATCCCAATGTTTTGCCAGTTCAGCAAAAGCATGGTCAATTTCTGCATCTACAGCAACATCACAAGGAAAAACCAGCGTTGAACCAAATTGTTCTGCAAACTCATCCACACGTTTTTTTAATTTATCATTTGGGTAAGTAAATGCGAGTTCTGCACCTTCACGGTGTAATGCCTGAGCAATACCAAATGCAATGGATAATTTACTTGCAATACCCGCGATTAAAAAGCGTTTACCTGCCAATAGTCCTTGTGCCATGAAATTCTCACTTGATTAATTTTGTAAGCATAATGCCAAGTCTTGACTCAGAACTAAATTGCATAATGCATCTTTTTTTAAAAGTTTAGTAAAAATATAAAAAAACGCACTGTAAAAAGTGCGTCTTTATCAAATCTATTTTGCTCGATCAGTAATGATTAATCATCACCTTGCAATAAGCTCAATAAACGTAGGAATGAATAGTACATCCAAACCAAAGTTGCCAATAAAGCAATACCACATAACCATTCATATGATTTAGGCGCACGTTGTGCAGCAGCAGATTCAATCAAATCAAAGTCAAGGATCAAGTTAAGTGAAGCAATCACTGCAACAAATGCAGCAAAACCAATACCTAACAGGTTACTTTCAAATAAGAACGGAATGCTTGAACCAAATGCCAAACGCATGATGAATTGCACCACAAACACCAAACCAATGGCGATAGACGCTGAAATCACAACCGATTTAAATTTTTCAGTTGCACGGATAATTTGGAATTTATATAAACCAAACATCACCAAAGTTGTGACAAAAGTTGCCAAAAGCGCTTGTAAAGGAATACCTGGGAACTTCAATTGGAAGATGACGGAAACACCACCTAAAAATGCACCTTCAAAGAATGCATAAGGAATCGCCAACACACGTGCTGTATTCGGTTTAAATGTCGCAATTAAACCTAAAATCAAACCACCAATTGCACCAACCATTGTAGCAGCGTATGCAATTCCTACATTCATGGTGCTAAAGCTATAGAAGAAAATTCCAACACCTAATACCGCAGCAATCACAGTCAATAAAATAGACTTTTGAATTGCGCCTTGTATGGTCATTGGCTGTTCATAATCCGCATACGTTTCCGCACGCGTTAAAATTGGGTTATTACTTTGCATAGTCAATCTCTTTGTAATAATTCAAATATAAAAGGATATTAAAACGTTTTTTATGCAAACAATTTGAACTGCTTGCTCTTTTTTGTAACGAGTTGTCAGAAGACATCGCTTTCAGTATAGCTTAAAAAATTAAAATTCATAGTAAAAAAGAGATTAAAAATTCCCTTGTTTCAATCTGATATATACCTATATATCAGTTTATATCTAACAATTGAAAGATAAATAAACTTGTTATAAATAAATGATTAGATGAGTTTAAACTCAGTAAAGCTCAATCCATGATGAGACTGAACCCATTTCAGTAAAGCCATGTGATCTCCTCACATATTGCAGATGACCTTTCCGAGTATCATGTTTTATCCAGATTTTTAGATCAAACTCAGCTTATTTAAACTTTAACAATAAAGCGGGGCATTGAAAGCTTTATATTATTCAACAAAATGTTCGTAGCATTGATTTTATTGATCTATTGAAATTATATTTTACTGTATAAGTTTTCAACAGATTGACTGTAACTTACACGAGCGATGTAGAGATTGAAATTTTATATCAACGATGTAGGTATAACTTGACTGAATAAACCAAGCCAATATAGTCAGACGATGTCGCTATCGCGGTTGGCGGCATGGATGCCGCCGTCGGTCAAGGGTGATATGGATATCCCCTTTGACCGAAAAAAAATTTTTGTTATCTTTTCATCTCTGAAAAGTAAAACATCGCCTACGCAAATCTATTTAAACTTTAACAATAAAGCGGGGCATTGAAATGCTTTATATTATTCAACAAAATGTTCGTAGCATTGATTTTATTGATCTACTGAAATTATATTTAATGTATAAATTTTCAACAGATTGACTGTAACTTACACGAATAATGTTGAGATTGAAATTTTATACTATCCAAGTCGGCATAACTTGACTGAATAAACCAATCCAATATTAGTCAGACGATGTTGCTCTTTGAATACCAAAGAGCAACAGCAACAAACTTAGGGGGAGTACCCTAGCCGATCATCTCACTCAAACTGGCTTAATCTTTATTCTCAATAAAGAAATATTGACGGTAGTATTTTAATTCTGCGATTGAGTCGCGAATATCATCCATCGCCAAATGTGATGCATTTTTCTTAAGACCACTCATAATTTCTGGTCTCCAGCGTTTTGCCAATTCTTTAACAGAAGATACATCCAAATTACGATAATGGAAAAATTGCTCAAGCTCTGGCATTAAACGATGCATAAAGCGGCGATCTTGGCAGATTGAATTTCCACACATCGGTGATGATTTCGGACTGACCCATTTCTTTAAAAATTCTAAGGTTTGTTGTTCCGCATCTTGCGCTGTGAGTTTACTGCGACGTACACGTTCGATCAAACCTGACTGACCATGTTGTTTGGTATTCCACTCATCCATTGCATTGAGAATAATATCTGATTGATGCACTGCAAGTACTGGACCTTCCGCCAAAATATTTAAATGGTCATCTGTCACAATGGTTGCGATTTCAATGATCTTGTCATTATCAGTATCTAGACCTGTCATCTCGAGGTCAATCCAAATTAAGCGGGTATCCAGTGTACTGCTCATAGAGTCAATCTTATTAGGTCAATAAAAAAATGAATAGTAGCAAATTTCTTACTTCAGCGCTGTAATTCATTCGCTCATCATGGTATTTTTGCCTTCTCATTTTCAAGGTTTTTTTAGGACATGAATGGCTTTAATTCGTAAACGTCGTTTGACTGAACAGCAGCAACGCCGCATTCAGAAACAACATAAAACACGTCAAGAAGAAATCGACACTTCCAACGACCTAGAAGGTCTGGTTGTTCAGCATTATGGACGACAACTCGAAGTACAAGCCCTTTCTACACCCGCTCAACATCCACAAAAACCTATTGTTCAAGCAGGCGAACCTGAACCCTTTTGGAAACCGATTGAAATCGGTAGTGTCTGGCGTTGTCATACCCGTACCAATCTTGAATTGTTGGTCACAGGGGATAAAGTTAAATGGCAGGCAGACCCCAATACTGGTTTAGGCATTATCACAGCTATTCACCCGAGAACATCACTGTTAACTCGCCCAGACCGTTATCACAAGGTCAAACCTGTGGCAGCCAATATCAGCTTGATCGTGATTGTTTTTGCGCCTTTACCAGAACCTGCACCTACCTTAATTGATCGTTATTTGGTGGCTTGTGCAGATGCCAATATTCCTGTGCTGTTGGTTTTGAACAAATCCGACTTACTCAAAGACAGTGACCCAATTTTAGATCTCATCAAAGAGTATCAAGACTTGGGCTATGAAGTGTTGATCACACAGTCTGAAGGTGATATTAGCGAACTGAAGCAACGTTTAGACAATGAAACCGTCGCTTTTGTAGGTCAATCGGGTGTGGGCAAAAGTACATTGATTAATGTTATTGTTCCCGATGCGGAACAGAAAACCAACATCATTTCTGAAAACTCAGCACTTGGACAACACACGACAACATCAACACGTTTAATTCGCTTTGGTGAAAATGGTGCATTGATTGACTCACCAGGAATCCGTGAGTTTGGACTGTGGCATCTAAGCCTTGAAAAAATTGATGCTGGTTTTCCCGAAATCTCCAACTTGATTGGACATTGTCAATATCGTAATTGCACGCATACCCATGAAAAGCAATGTGCGGTTAAAAAAGCAGTGGATGATGGTGAAATTCTAGCCAGACGTCTGGAAAGTTATTTGCGCTTAATTGAAGAAATCACTGATGCGCAACAAAAAAATTAAATTTCTTCTGCGATAACCTTGAAGCGGTGATTTTGATCACCATATATATACGCTATACTCGACGCAGTTTTTGATTGTAATTAGGTGACTTGTGGAACGTTGGTTTGAGTTTATGGGGAATCACCCCTTCTTATTTGGTATTTTAGGGGCACTCATTGTCTTGTTCTTTATTTTTGAAGGACAACGTAGTGGTCGTAAAATTTCACCACAATCCCTTGGTATTTTGGTGAAAGCCAAAAATGCAATGCTGATTGATTTACGTGATGCGAAAGATTTTCGCGAAGGTCATGTCAGTGGTAGCCGCAATATTCCATACAGCCAAATTGCCAGTCATATTGAAGAATTGAAAACTGCAGATCGCCCTTTAGTCTTTATCTGTAACTTAGGTCAAGTGGCAGGTAGTGCCTTGCAACAAGTCGGTCATGCAGACAGTTATCGTCTAGATGGTGGTATTAGTAACTGGAAAGCCCAAGGCTTGCCATTAGTTAAAGCTAAAAAATAAGCTTAAGGAGCTCAACATGTCTGCTGAAGTAAAAGTTTATTCAACAACTTTCTGCCCATACTGTGTACGTGCAAAATCTCTGCTTGAGCGTAAAGGTGTTGCTTTTACCGAAATTAATCTCGATCAAGAAGCACCTGAGGTTAAGACTGAGCTAATCCAGCAAACCAAGCACCGTACTGTGCCACAGATTTTTATTAATAATGAATTCATCGGTGGTTTCGACCAGCTTTATGCTTTAGAAAAAGCGGGCAAACTCGATGAATTACTTGCGTAATTAATCACTTCTTAAAATTTAAGGAATAAAGAATGAGTGAAGAACAACAAGCTCAACCACAACTAGCTTTAGAACGTATTTATACAAAAGACATTTCTTTTGAAGTGCCTGGCGCTCAAGTTTTTACGAAAGAATGGCAACCTGAATTAAACATCAACTTGTCTTCTGCTGCTGAAAAAGTTGATGCAACACACTTTGAAGTATCGTTAAAAGTCGTGGTTCAAGCAAACAATGCAGGTGATACAGCATTTATCGTGGATGTTACACAATCAGGTATTTTCTTGATTGATGGTATCGAAGAAGATCGTCTTCCTTACATCTTAGGTGCATACTGCCCGAACATTTTATTCCCATTCTTACGTGAAGCTGTGAACGATCTTGTGACTAAAGGTAGCTTCCCACAATTACTTCTTACGCCAATCAATTTTGATGCTGAGTTCGAAGCAAATATGGAGCGCGCTCAAGCCGCTGCTGCTGAAGGTCAAGCTTAATTTCTTAGATTTTAAGTTTGAAAAGACCGCTTTGTGCGGTCTTTTTTATTGCCGAATCAGTAAAATAAAATTCACTCAAATTTCACAAAATTTGATCATGGCATTTTTTATACTTTAAAAATCAAAATACGACGACAAATCACCTATGCCCATTACCCCCTTACATTTAGGTTTAGGTACAACGTGTAAAGGAATCGGAAATCATCGCTTTAGCTTACTGATTTTTTCGGGTATTCAAGTCCTGATGGATATCGAACCCTTGCTTGGTATGATTTTGGGCTGGAATACTTTACATCTTTATACCCACAATTTAATCGGTGCCTTATTGATTGCTTTAATCGCAACTCCCATAGGCAAAGTGATGAGTGAGTTTGTCTTGCGCAGACTACTCAAACAAAAAAATTGGCAAATCACATGGCAAGTGGCAACTCTCAGTGCACTGACGGGCAGTTTTAGTCACATTCTTTTAGATGGTTTGATGCATGCAGACATGTACCCTTTTTATCCCTTCAGTCAAACTCAATTTCTGCTAAATTTAATTCCCTACTCTTTTATTTTTTATGGTTGTTTTATTGGCTTTATCTTTGGCGGCATCCTATTTCTGCTGCATGAAAAATAACAACAAAATTTTTATACACCCGTCTCAACAATCGTTCTAAAGGTCAAATTAATCCGAGCAGTGTGGACTTTTTTGGTCGGTGGCAAGCGATGCAACCAATGGGTTTGTGTGGTGTCTTTCATGATCAGTAAACTGCCATTTTCGAGAAAAATCTCCACTTTTTCTTGGCTATTTTTATGTTTAAAGGCAAATTTTCGGACTGCCCCAAAACTTAAAGATGCGATCGCACCATTCTTTTTTAGATCTGTTTCACCATCACTGTGCCAAGCCATTCCCTCTTCGCCTGTGTGGTAAAGATTAAGCAGACAGGAATTAAATGTTTCACCTGTAATCCGTTCAATCTGCTGTTTAAGTTCAAGTAATTGCTTTGTCCATGGCAAGGCGTATTTTGATGTGTTGGAATAGGTATATTCATAAGGCTGATTGCCATACCATGCCACTTTACGTTTGGTGATGATCTTTTTGCCAAAAATAATCGCTTGATCATTTTTCCATTCAATCGTCTTTAACAGTTGCTCAAAATAAGCGTGCGCCACAGGTTCTTGCATAATGGTTCCAAAATAATGAACCACGCCATCATATGGAAGCAAGTTTTGATTTTGCTCAGGTTTAAATTCAAATTGTTGCATTTTTCCACTTCAAATAGGCTGATTTCATACAGTGTCCACATGGTCGATATTGCAATGCTAAAGCTTCCGCTTCACTACTAAAGAATACTCGATTATTTTTTAACATCCGTTTACCAGAGGCGCAGTCTAGACGTCCATAAATTCTTAGTTTTTGGTTGCCCGCAAATAAAATTTCAGCATTTTTAAGCTTGCTATATAACGCTAATCTCTCTATTTCACTATGCTGAATCATGCTTTAACTCACTGCATCATGAAAAATAATACCTAAACTATAACGCTCTCCTTCAGTTAACTGACTTACACCATGCTTCATATTGACCCGATAATAACCATGCGTACCTTTCTTGGGTCTAAAGTGTGTGGTCAAAAGTAAAACGTCACCTTTGTTCGGTTGTATCACCATTGCTTTGGACTGTGCACGAGGAATTTGCTCTGTCAGTACCAGCTCACCGCCCTTAAAATCAGCATTGGCTTGATTGAGACAAATCACCATTTGAATTGGGAAATAAACCTCACCATAGAGATCTTGATGTAAGGTATTAAAACCATGTTGTTGATAATGCAAAATCAATACAGTCGCTTTGTTTTGACCCGCTTGCTGACATTGCTGTAAAAATGCTTCATGTGATGCTGGATATTGCCGATCGATGTTTAAATTCGCAAACCAAGCATTGGCGAGCGGAACGAGGTGGGAGTAAAACTGTGTACGTAGCAATTGCAATAAATTGGGTAAAGGGTGACGAAAATATTTATATTCACCCTCGCCAAAACGATAGCGTTGCATATTGACAGTTTTACGGTATAAATCTTCATGGTGATAATGTGCTTTGATTAATTCACAAAGCTCATCGGATAAAAAATTCTCAATGTGTGAATAACCTTGCTGATTGAGCTGCTCATGGATTATTGTCCAGTCTAAGTGCTTAATTTTCTCACTCAGGACTTGAGCCTGTTGAATATTAAATGTCGACATGTGTTTGAACACCTTCCCAACCAATCATCGCCATTTTTCGACTTTTACCCCAATGATATTCACCGAGTACGCCTGTGGCTTGAATGACTCGATGACAGGGGATTAAGAATGCCACGGGGTTGTGCCCCACTGCCGTACCCACTGCACGAGAGGCTTTAGGATTTCCCACTTGTTCAGCTAAATCACCATAGGTGGTTAATTGTCCCATTGGAATTTTAAGTAAACTTTCCCAGACTTTTAGCTGAAAATCAGTCCCTTTTAAATGAAGTTTAATTTGTCCTAATGGCTGATTCTCAGATGAAAAATCAGATGAAAAAATTGCCAAAGCATGCTCATGGAGTACATCTGCTTGTTGATAAAATTGAGCATTGGGGAATTTTTCGAGCATTGCAGCAAAACTTTCCTGCTCGTTGTCTACAAAGGACATAAAGCAAATGCCTTTCGCTGTAGATGCCACCAAAACAGTTCCAAATGGGCTTTCAGCATATTGATAATGGATCGTTAAATCTTCACCACCACGCTTATATTCAGCCGGCGTCATCCCTTCTATTTGTATAAATAAGTCATGCAAACGACTGGTACTGGAAAGCCCAGTATCATAAGCCGCATCAAATACCGAATGATCTTGCTTTAATAATGTTTTGGCATGTTCCAAGCTAATATATTGCAAGAATTTTTTAGGGCTGGTTCCCGCCCATTCAGTAAATAAGCGTTGAAAATGAGCAGGACTCAAATGGATATGCGCTGCCACTTCATCGAGACTCGGCTGTGCTTTAAAATTATGCTGAATATAGGTTATGGCTTTTGCAATACGTGCAAAATGATTTTGCTCTTGCATCACATGTCTCCTGATCTTCTCGTTATAACTTAACAAAGATAAAGCCATGAACAAATCCGAATCATGCTGAGTTTAATGATTCAATATCGTTTAAAAATCACCATACAATAAAAAACCGATAGTCATTAAAACTAGCGGCTTTTTAAATGGATAAATCTATTCTTCGAAATAACGTTAGTCAAAAAAACAAGTCGTTTATACACAAGCGATATAAATTTACCTGATTCTTTGTCGTGATGAGCTATCACTACACGTAAATTATAAAGTGTGGCATTGCAAGCTTTATAACCATATGGATTACGTTAATGAACGTATATAAATATATGATCTATAATTTTGACTTATTTATAAATCATCTAAATGCATAGTTCCGCAGTAAGACTATTGATAGATCTTATGACCTTGATCACGAATTTCAGCAATTTTTTTGCCTTCCATTTTGGCATGATCTAAATGTCCACCTTTGACTAAGGCTTGCGTTTTATCAATCTGTGCAATCAATTGATCATAAAGTTGTGTTGAGCTTGGCGCACTGGCATCACCACGACCTTTCAGTTTAACTTTTTTTGCATCTGTTGCAGCCGCACGCATGTTGTCTAGTGCTTTATTGGCTTCTGCTGGATTTGTGGTTTGATTAAATGCTTTATAGTTTTTACCCAATGCCTGCATATTCTGTTGCAGAGTTGCTGCAAAACTCATTGAACTCAAACTCAAAGCAGACATCATCATTACGGTGGCTAAAGTTTTTTTGATCATTGTGATCTTCCTTAAAACTGTGGCTATTGTGAATTATCAACGGGAATGAAAGTACAGCTATTATCCATATTCAACATTAAACATAGTTTAAAACCACAAAAAATAGCAAATAAAAAATGCAACGAAATCGTTGCATTTTTATATTTAAAACCGACCAAGAAAATTTATACAGGCTCAATTTTGTGATTTAAAGCATCGTGAATTGCTTCAACCAACTGTTGAGCAATTTCTTGTTTAGATGCCTTTTCCAAGTCTCGTTTTTCCATTTGATATTGCTCAGCAAAGAACACGGTCATTGCATTTTGATCTGAAGCAAAACCAATATCTGCACGTGAAACATCATTACATGCAATCATATCGAGTTTTTTTGCTACTAGCTTTCCTGCTGCATACTCTTCAACATTGCGTGTTTCAGCAGCAAAACCCACCATAAATGGACGCTTTGACTGTTGTGCAATCGTCGCCACAATATCAGGGTTTTTAACTAGGGAAACATTGAGTTCATCACCTGCTTTCTTGATCTTATGCTCAGCAACTTCAGCCACACGATAGTCCGCAACAGCAGCAGTTGCGATGAAAACATCACAACCTTCTTCGAGTTGATGCATGCTCTCATCCAGCATCTTTATTGCTGAAGAGACATTGATACGACGCACACCATTCGGGGTATCTAAACTGACTGGTCCTGCCAATAAGGTGACTTTTGCTCCTGCTGAATAACACGCAGCTGCAATGGCAAAACCCATTTTTCCTGTACTGTGGTTGGAAATATAACGGACGGGGTCAATTGCTTCACGTGTTGGTCCTGCGGTAATCACCACACGCTTTCCTGCCAATAAGCCAAATTTTTCCGCAATCGCACGTTGTGCCTGATGGAAATAATTTTTAACCTGTTCTGCGAGATCTTCTGGTTCAGGCATACGCCCTAAGCCAACATCACCACAAGCTTGAGAGCCTGCTTCTGGCATGATCACATGCACACCATCTTCAACCAATGTATTTAAATTACGTTGAGTAGGTTTGGCAGCCCACATCTGTTGGTTCATTGCAGGGGCAACCCAAACAGGTGCTTTTGTTGCCAGATAAAGCGTACTGAGTAAATCATCTGCCAATCCCGCAGCAAATTTTGCAATCGTGTCACAACTGGCTGGCGCAACCAAAACCAGATCTGCCCAACGTGCTAATTCAATATGTCCCATCCCTGCTTCTGCTTCAGGATCTAATAATTCTGTATGAACGGGGTTACCTGACAATGCCTGAAAAGTCAGCGGTGTAATAAATGCTTGTGCACCATGCGTCATCACCACACGGACATTAAAACCGTAATCCTTTAAACGGCGTACAAGGATGGCACTTTTATAGGCAGCAATACCGCCAGTGACAGCAAGAATAATATTTTTATTAGAAAACACACTGAGATCGAAACTCACGATCAGGCTACCTTTCTGTTGCAGTGGCGCTCACAATAGCATTAAATAGTCTATCTCCCAAGCAGTTATCGGGAGAAAAATGAAAAGTACAATAAATTAAAAATGTGGAAAACAATGAACCATTCAATCAAACAGTGGCCCGAACAAGAACGCCCACGTGAAAGATTACTCTTGCAAGGGGCACACAGTTTATCCGATGCCGAACTTTTGGCAATCTTCCTTCGTTCAGGCTCTAAACAGCACTCTGCGGTCGAATTATCACGTGTATTGATTCAGCATTTTGGACATTTAAATGCCGTCTTTGATGCCTCTTTAGAAGAGCTCCGTCAGTTTCATGGGATTGCAGAAACTAAATACTCACAACTGATGGCAGTCAAAGAATTAGGTCGACGTTATCTTAAACATCAACTCCAACAAGGTATGGACTTAAGTCGTTCTGATTTAATTCGAGATTATTTACGTTATGAGTTGATTGGAGAACAACAAGAAGTCTTTGCTGTGCTTTGTTTAGATAGCCAATTACGCAAGTTAAGTTTTAAAAAGTTATTTTTTGGTTCTATCAATTACTGCAACATTTCGATCAATCAATTATTACGCCATGCCATACAAAAACAGGCGACGTTTATTGTCATTGCCCATAATCATCCTAAAGGTTTAGCAAAACCTTCACGTGAAGATTACGATCTAACTCAGCAAATATTCAAAGCCTGTCAACTGCTTGAAATAGAATTATTAGATCATATGATCATCGCCGCTGAACAAAGCTATTCCTTTACTGAACATGGACTCATCAAATCTAAAACTTTCCCTGCAAATAAGATTGACAAGTATCCTTGAAGCGGTGAAGATCACTAAAAAATTATAGACTTAAAAACATGATTGTCCGCGATCAAAACGATACCCTTAAATTACTCCTGTCTTGGCGTGGTACGATTCTGCCAAAAGTGTTACCACCGCTAGGTTTTGTGATGCTCATCTCTGCCATCGTAGGTGGAATTGAATATACTGATTTATATCGTTTTCCTGAGCTTCCTCTGGTCGGTTTTACCCTTATCGGGGTTGTCCTGTCTATTTTTTTAGGCTTTAAAAACACAGCATGTTATGACCGTTGGTGGGAAGCCCGTAAGCTTTGGGGAATGTTGATTGCAAATGCGCGTCACTTTGACCGTGACTGTCGTATTTTTCCGCAAGGTCGTCGCGAAAGAATTATTCAACATGTCATTGTTTTTGCAAACTTATTGAGAGATCGCTTACGACATCAAACTGCCAATCCCGATGCTCTGGTCGAAACTAGTGGTATGAGTCCTCAAGCATTAACCCAACTCTACCAACAGACCAATGCACCGCAATACACCCTGAGTCTAATTCAATGGGAACTGATGCAAGCTTTGAAAGAAGGTGAGATTTCAGACATCATCTACACCCAGCTCAATGAGCATGTTAATGAACTCAGTTTGGTACAAACAGGTTGTGATCGTATTGCTACGACACCTTTACCATTTGCCTATTCAGTTTTATTAAATCGAACTGTCTATTTTTTCTGCTTTATGCTTCCATTTAGCTTAGGTTCATTATTGGGTTTAGCCACACCGTTATTGGTGGGCATTTTGGCGTATACATTTCTCGGCTTAGATGCTTTAAGTACTGAGATTGAAGAACCTTTTGGTACTCAAAGCAATGACTTACCACTCGACTCGATGGTTCGTATGATTGAAATTGAACTGCTCGGAACTCTAGGTAAACCTACCCCGCCACCAATTCAAGCACAGGATCATAATTTACTTTAATGCAGAATCGCTTGAGAACTGATCTTAAGTAACTCAAGCATGCTTCCAAGCGGATTCAACATCGAATGATGTCTGTGATATAGAGCTAGGGATAAAATATGAAATATGTGGTTATTTTTAAAGCTCAGGTCAATGTACTTGATCAGACCTATATTCAAACCGCACAGCATTTACGAGAAAAAGCGCTGAATCAATTTAACTGTCAAAAATTTGAATCAATTTGCGAAAATGACTTTGAAATTGCGCTTTCCTATTGGAACTCACTTGAAGATATCCAAGCATGGCATAAAGATGCAGAACATCAAGCAGCTCAAAGGATTGGCAAACTGCAGTGGTATAAAAACTTTCATGTAGAAATTTGTGAAATCACAAGATCGTATTAACATCTGTTGACACTTCACAGATGCTTGCGACAGCTAAAATATCGACAATCTCTTCATAAAACGCTTAAAATTGGCAGACCAAATATAATTATAAAAGGACTTAGCGATGTCAGAATTATTCCAACTGATTTTACACGGCGAAAGCAACGCTGCTTTAGGAAAACTCCCCCCTGAAACCCTCAATCAACAGCTTGATGGTTCATCATTGCTGATGTATGCCTTGCAACATCAACAAGATGACATCGCGCTCAAACTAATTGAGCTTGGCATTGATGTAAATTTGCAAAATAATCAAGGACAGACAGCATTACATTTGATAGCTGTTTATAAAAATAATATCGGTATTGCTCGCGCAATCATCGAACATGGCGCAGACTTGTCACTGCAAGATCATTCAGGAAATATTTCGCTTTGGACTGCTATTTTTAATGCTCAACAACACTATGATCTGGTTAAGCTATTACTGGAAAATGGTGCTGATTTAAACAGCAAAAATCGCTCTGCGAAAAGCCCTTATGATTTGGCATTGTTGATGAAATTTCCAGAAGGTATCAACTTGGTGCAACAATACCAAACTCATTCTTTATAGTCAGTCGACTTCAGCAGATTTTTAAGCTGCGAGCGCATTGATTGTACTAGGCAATACAAGGTTTTGCTAAGCGCTCTAATGGACTTCAAATTCAGACTCAGCGGGATCGAAACGCCACGTTCTGACAATTCGTAGCTCAGAAATATCTTTCATTTTTGCATCAAAACGACCAAATGGAGCACCCTTACGTACCGAATTTTTAGCGGCTTCATCTAAAATGGCATGACCTGAACTTTCGATTAAACGAATTGCTCGTATTCCCCCTTCATTATTCAGAATCACCATTAAACGAACTTCACCTGAAAGGCGCTGTTGCTTAGCAAGATCAGGATAATAGCGGTTGCCATACATTTCGACTTTTTCACGGAATTTATCCAAATAACCAGCCGATGCATCTTGTTTCGCTTGAATGCCATCTAAGGTTTTAATTTTTTGTTGTTTACTAAAATTTTGCTGCTTCTGTAAATATTGTGCTTCTAAGCTCGCCACCATCGCGGCTTTGGCTTGCATTTGGCTTTGTAATTCTTCCATTGCCTTTTTTCGATCGTTTTGTTCAGCTTGCTTTTGCCAACTTAAAACGGTCATCAGCACTTTTTCTTCAAATTTTAATTCACGTTTTTGCTGTATTTGCTCTAAAGCTTCAAGCTGTTGATCCCCTGCACTTTTATCTTCAGCTTGTGCTGGCATATCAGAGGACATCCGATGTTCTTTACGAAAGGTTCCTGAACCTTGTTGATCTGCTTGCGCAAGGAAATCAGCATCTTTGACTTTATCTTCACTTGGGCGAATACTGACAGCAATTTCTTTTGTCGCAGTATTATTTTCTTGCGGCATACCAAATTGCACAGATAAAAATAACCCGTGGACAATTACAGCAATTGAAACTGCCCCGACAAATAATGCATCTTGCCACCAGTACCCAGTATGTTGCGTATTGGCAAATAATTTTTTTATCATGACATTAATCCGACAAAATTCCCCAATTGCCAAATTTAAAATTTATTAAAATAAGTTTAGTCTTACATTATTCACAAACTTTGTGACTGACTTAATGAAAGTAAAAACGTAATTTTAAAACACTCAAAATGGTGCAATGTTTTTTGCTAAACTGCAATCTTTAGACTTGAATTTTTTTAATCATCGACAAGTTTATCGCCTAAAAATGATGATGATTTGGGACCATACTTATGCCGACGCTACTTTCTAACATTGTTAAACGTATTCGACAAGTATACCAAAAAGCCGAAGGTTTTATAGAAGAAGAGCGCGAATTTCCACTCTCTCAAGTATTTTTAAATGCAACGTTTAAACGTTATGTCACTGACAATGTCAAAATTCTTGAAGATTTACATGCCGACTTGCATGATGATTGGTTAAGACTTTATGCAACACTGAATGTTAAAGGCATGCATTTGGTATTGTCTGTCGATCTTAAATTAGTTCAAATGGAAATGAACAAAGATATGCAACTGATTGTTTTTGAACAAATCAGCAACACCCAAGTCATCGAAGCAAAGTATCCTAATATTTGGTACAAAATGGGCGTAAATTGTGCATTGTTCTTCTATCAAAAGGTACTAAAAAAAGATCCTTTGGGCATGATCTTAGAAAAATTTGATGTCATTCGCGTGAAGGATGAATTATTACATTTAGACCTTAACCGTTGGTTAGGTAAAAACCGCTCTATTATGGACACTTTAAATAAAGTTCATGTTAATCATGCCGAACTTCGTGAAACAGAGTTGGTGGTGATTGGGAATGTCAACCTCACAGCCATATTCAGTAATTTTAGAGAAGATAATGACCGCATGGTTGACTTAGAAGAAGAGGATTATATCGACGATAAGGTCACACCCATCGAGCAAAAAAGCTAAATCGTTAATTTTGGGTCAAATTTCAAGTCAAACCGAGCAAAACCAATACATAAATTCACAGGATTTGAAATAAAGTGAATATTTTCTCCCCAATTACATTGCATAATAGATGCTATAACTCACAGATACTTTTAAATGCATAGGACATTTAATGATGGCAAAAACGTTATTTAAAACATTCAGCACAGCAGCCGGTATTTCTACTGCAATGTTATTGGTTGGATTTTCAAGCAATGCTCTTGCCATGAGTCCATTCCAAGCCAGCTATCAATTTGCCTATAATGGCAAAAATCTAGGCTCTGCTACCCGTACTTTAAGTCAAAATGGCAACAATTGGACTTATGTATTTGCTGCCAAAGCGGCTGCAATTGCATCAGCAAGCGAAACCAGTCGTTTTACTTTTAGCAATGGTCAAATTAATTCCAATAGTTTTAGTCGTACCAGTAAAGTGTTGGTACATAACGACACGATGACCATTAACTTCAATCCAAACAATAAAACCATCAATACCAAGAAAAAAGATCAAGCACGATCTTTCCCTTGGAAAGCGGGTGCTTTGGATGAACTCAATGCTGAATTACAAGTACGTGAAGACTTAAAAGGTTCTGGTTTAAAATCGAGCTATCTGATCGCTGATGCTAAGGGGCTTGACGCTCGTCGTTTTGTAAAACAAGGTACTGAGTCAATTAAAACCCCAGCGGGAACGTACAATACCATCAAAGTGGTACTCACTCATGATAATGGGGAAAAAAGCTCAATCTTCTGGTTAGCGCCACAATTGGACTATTTACCTGTAAAAATGTCGCATGTAGATGGTAAGACCTCGTATAACTTAACCCTGACCAGTTACAAAAAGTAAGAGATTTTTCACCTTTTGGTCAATTTGAGCTTGCATTTTTTTTGGTGCTTTTTAAAATACGCCTTTGCTTTAAAAAGCACCTTGCCTCTAGAGGATTCTCCCTGTGCACGCACTAGAACAGAAAATCTTAGCTGAAGGTATCGTTCTATCTGATCAAGTTCTGAAAGTCGATTCTTTCTTAAACCACCAAATTGACCCTGCCATGATGCAACTGATTGGTCAGGAATTTGCTCGCCTCTTTAAAGATGCGGGTATTACCAAAATCATTACAATTGAAGCATCAGGTATTGCTCCTGCTGTAATGGCTGGTTTGGAGCTTGGTGTACCTGTTATTTTTGCACGCAAATATCAATCTTTAACCCTTAAAGATGATTTATATCGTTCAAAAGTATTCTCTTTTACAAAACAAATTGAAAGTACCATTGCGATTTCTAAAAAGCATATTACTAAAGGCGATAAAGCTTTAGTTATTGATGATTTCTTAGCCAATGGTCAAGCTGCTTTAGGTCTTGCTGACTTAATTCATCAGGCTGAAGCAGAGGTGGTTGGTATTGGCATCGTGATTGAAAAATCGTTCCAACCAGGTCGCCAATTACTGCTTGATAAAGGTTACCGTGTCGAATCTTTGGCACGTGTTGAATCATTAGCAAATGGTACAGTTACTTTTGTAAAAGATTAAGACTTTTAGCTTAAGCTTTTATCTTAAAATTGAGCGCTCTATGCGCTCTTTTTTATCGCTTATAAAAAAGTGTTCAGGTCTTTTTAACCATTCTTTTCCTTGTTTTTTTATTCTATATTCTTCAAATAATGATACGCTCAGGCAATTATAGATGAGATCACTCACCCAAGAATTCATTGATCTATTGAATGTAAAACAACTGGATAGCTACTTATTTCAAGGACAAAATACACAACTCTTTGGTTCACACTTGATGGGAGGACAATTGGTTGCACAGGCTTTGATTGCTGCATCAAAAACCACTGATCGTCCTGCACACTCCTTACATGCATATTTTATTCGTAGTGGTCGTACAGATTTACCCATTTTATTTAAAGTGGAAAATTTACGAGACGGCAAAAGCTTTACCACTCGACAAGTGAATGCATGGCAAGCTGGTCATATTATATTTTCAGCGATGATTTCATTTGCACTGATTGAAACTGGTTTAAATAATCACATTGAAGCACCAGATTATCCTCTACCCGATCATCTCTTATCAGAACAACAGCATAAGCAATTGATCTATAAGGATGTCCCAAAAACTGCACTCGACATATTTATGCGGCAATTTTTCGTTAAAGTACATCCAGTACAACCCTTTAATCCATTTAAACCCATAAAATCAACAAGCAACTATGCGGAATATATGCAGACTTTTGACAAGATACCGCCTGAATTCGATCTTCCCATGATTCATCAAGCAATTGTTGCTTATTATTCAGACTATAATCTGTTGACCACATCACTCAGACCGCATGGCGTAAGTTATGCCAATGGCGGAGTTCGCAGTGCAAGTCTAGATCACAGCATTTATTTTCATTCAGCGTTTAGGGCTGATGAATGGTTGTTGTATGACATGGATGCCACAGTTTCCAGTCAATCTAGAGGGCTGAATTTTGGGCGAATCTGGCAAGCTGGAAAATTAGTATGCAGCGTCACCCAAGAGAGTTTAATGCGTGTTAAATCACGATAAAAAATCACATAGCATCATGTAAGCTTTTGATTTAATCGCTTAAACTTATATTTATATTTAAACTTTTCTACCCAACGTCTTCACATAAAATATAAAGAATCTACATTATATTCAGTTACAATCGAATCAAGTCTCATGATCAGCATTGCAAAACAGCTGTCGTGAAAATGAGTGAAATATTAACTATAACTTAGCGAAGACAAATGGACTTTGTTGAGTGAGTAAACAATCAATGACTGATGAACAAACAGTAACTTGCCCAAAATGTGGCTCGACAGACTTAACACGACGTGATCATGAACAGCTTTTAGGTAAAGCAGGAAGTGTCTTGCTGACCTCTGCAGGTGCAGCAGCAGGCACGGTAGGCGGTGCAGCGTCAGGGGCTTCTATTGGTGCTGCAATCGGCACGGTCGCTGGACCTTTGGGTGTGATTGTTGGCGGCACTGTCGGTACATTTGTGGGGGCAATCAGTGTAGGTATTACTGGTGGATTTCTAGGAAATCGCTTTGGTAAAAAAGCGGGTGTGATTGTCGATCAAAATATTTTCTTTGATTATCAATGCCAAAAATGCAAATATCGTTTTAATGTGAACTAATACGATTTTAGATATTCATATAAAAAATAACGCTCTTTTCTATGATGGTTTTCATCACATAGAGCGTTATTTGCTTAACATTTCAAATTATCATATTTACACATAATTAAAATTTCGGAATCTTTGTGTTCTAGATTCAGAGGAAAGTTATAAAAAATGCACATTAAAATTGAGCAACTTAAGCCATCCTCAACAACATTGGCATTCGAAAATCATCAGTTTTCAGATGAGGAAATTGAATATATTTTACAATGTAAACGCTTGTTGGGACTGTCTTTTAAACAATGTATTCTTTCAGAACATCATTTCGAAAAAATTGCACAACTTCCGAAATTGGTTAATCTAAATTTTGAAAATACCCAAGTTTCTGATGCCTCCCTAACCCACATCTCACAAATTCAAAGTTTAAATTACTTATTTATTGTCAACTCAAAATTGACTGGGGAAGGTTTTAAATCTTTTGCAAATCATAAAAAGCTGGATTGCATTTGGGCTTGCAATACTCAGGTGAATGATCAAACCTTACAATACTTTCTTAATATCCCAAAACTTTCGACATTATTATTACATGATACTCGAGTGAGTTTTGATGGTTTAATGACTTTAGCACAACATCCTAAATTACGGGTGTTTGCTAATTTGTTTAGTACCGCACAAATTGCCGAATTCGAACAAACCCAGCGTGATTTACAAAAGACAAATAAGCTATATTTTAGTCATACTCAAGTTGAAGAGGCTAAAGCTAAACTGATCAGTTTCTTTGACATGATGAATCAATGGGAAGCTTATGCTGAAAAAATTGGTTTTTGCGATGAACTTCAACAAAAGTGTCGGCAGATTTTTCAGCAATATTGTACAGATAAGCCCCGTTTTGGCTATCGTCCTGATGGCTTACACTATTCACATGCACCTAATTTCAGTTATACCGATGAAATCATGATAGATGTTGATCATGCGAGTAAAAAGAAGCTCTATATTTTTACTCATGACCGATTAAAAGGGCAAAATCGCTATACCTTAATTCTCATCGATGGAGAATGGCGTATTGACGAAAAACATCATTTTTCAGGTGGTTGGAAAAAATATGGACTGTAATCTATAAGTTATTTTTCGCTCCAATTTTCAATAATCAACAAAAATACCAAAGGCTTGAGTCATGATTGATATCACTAATCCAGTGTTTAAAAATTGAATCTTATAAGATGCTACAGTCATCTCAACACACAAGATCACTTTAAATATTTTTGGCGGGAAATGTATTGGAAACATTCTTTCGATTTTGACCTGTATAAATGAACAATACAGCACCAACAAGATGGTTTAGGTACGATGGAAGTTTTTCACCTCCATCGTATCTATCCACCTGCAACTTATATACTTAGTTTTTTTACTACTTCCCCTAAACGCTTGCCCTGCTCAGTACATAATAATTTTTCATCTGTACTCAAACTTTGGTCATGGCGTGGTCCACTGACATGACTCACCCCATAAGGTGTACCACCAGATTTGGTATTTGATAATGCGGGATGAGCATTGGTCAATCCCATAATCATCATTCCGTGATGAAATAACGGCGGTAACATGGTCAGTAATGTACTTTCCTGTCCACCGTGCATTGAACCTGATGAGGTAAAAACACAAGCAGGTTTATTATGCAAAGCACCGTTTAACCAGAGACTGGTGGTTTGGTCCCAAAAATATTTCATTTCAGAAGCCATATTTCCAAAGCGTGTTGGAGAGCCAAGCGCCAAGCCTGCACAGTTTTGTAAATCTTCCAAACTACAATAAATATCGCCTTCTTCTGGAATACTCGGTTGTGCTTCTTGAACCACCGTTGAAAGATGAGGAACTGTGCGAATTTTTACCGCCGTTCCGGTTGCTTCGATACCATTGGCAATCAAGTGTGCCATTTCTTTGGTAGATCCATATTTGCTATAGTAAAGTACGAGAACATAGGCTTGCATAAGTATGGGTTGATAATAGCTAAGACAATAAAACTATACGGTATTTTTCGGCTTTTTTGGGTAAGCTTAATAAATGAAACTGAAAGATATGCCGAAAAATAATTGAGATCAGAGATATATGTTTGAATTAATTAAAAAATTACCCTTCTATCAAAAAACTTGGTTTCAATTCATTCTTTTTGTAATACGTCGTTTTGAAGCAGATCGTTGTCGTGATCAAGCAGGATCACTGACCTATACCACTTTATTTGCGGTTGTCCCCATGTTGACAGTGTTCTTGGTCATCATTTCGTCGATTAAGGCGCTAGAACCTGCCAGACAACAACTCCAGCAGATGATTTACAGTAATTTTCTACCTAAAACCAGTATTGCTTTTGATAAAGCCTTTAATGTGTTTACAGAGAATTCAAGCAATTTAACCGTAATCGGGGTATTGTTTTTATTCATCACAACCGTGCTGATGCTGACCAGTATTGAAAGTGTGTTCAACCGTATTTGGCGGGTCAAAGAAACACGTAATGGCATCATAGGCTTTATGCGCTATTGGACGATTATTTCCTTAGGACCAATTTTGTTGGGCAGTGCCTTTGTGATTTCGTCTACATTGGCGTCAATGAATGTACTCAGTAATAACTTTGCGGGCTATGAAGTAGATGGTACAGCCTTATTTGCAGTGATCTCTTTTGCACTCACCACTTTAGGATTTTTTATTTTATATTGGACGATTCCCAATCGTAGCGTTCCAATCAAGGCAGCTGCTATCGCTGGAGTATTTGGCGCTGTTGCTTTTGAATTACTAAAAAATCTGTTTGGTTTTGTGATGACCAATTTCACCAGCTATACCTTAGTCTACGGGGCATTTGCTGCTGTACCAATTTTCCTGTTATGGATATTTTTATCTTGGAATATCGTCTTATTGGGTGTGGAAATTAGTTATGCCTTAACTGCTTTTCATACAGGCAAGATTCAGACGCGCCACCCTGTACTGATGATGTTGGACATCTTGGAATTATTCTATAAAAAGCAAAAAACAGGACAAGTGGTCACGGATACTGAAGCTCTCGATATTTTAGGTCGTGGTGAAATTGGACGCTGGCCTCTTTACGTGCAGCTTTTAGAAAAGCAGAATTTGGTTAAACGCACAGATAACAACGAGTATGTATTGGTCAGAAATTTAGATGAAATCGATTTTTGGTCTTTCTATACTTCACTGCCTTATACATTGCCACGTCGTAAAGATGTCGAACATGTTCATGATGATGATGTGTGGATGAAACATATTGGTCCAACACTGATTGAGTCTGATGAATATTTGGCAGCCAAATTATCAATTCCACTTTCAACGATTTTAGATGATAAATAATTGAAATAAGTCACTGGCGCTAAGCATTTTCCATCCCACTGATCAGTCGGTGGCAATAAAAAATGCTTAGCCTTTTGCGATTGAAATACTGTTATTCAGACCACTCATTGGTCTTTACTTGAGAATAGAATTTCTTTTCAATCCAATGATGTAAGCTGACAATCATTACGCCCAACATGACCATTGCTGCACCAAAAAGAAAATTTAATTCAATCTGTTCATTCAGAAAAAGTACACCAAATAACATTCCAAAAATCGGAGTAAGAAAAGAAAATACCCCCAAGCGATTAGCCAAGTAATTTCGAAGTAGCCAAAACCACAGCATAAAACTGATAAACGACACCACAATGGTATGGAAAATCAGACTCCCAATAGCTAAACCTGTCCAATGAATTTCAGCTTGCCCCATCAGAAAAGCCAAAGGCAATAGCAATACACAGCCACCAACCAATTGATAGAATAAAGTTTGTGTCGGATGCGCATCCGATAACTGAGTTAAACGCAAAGAAATCGTGGTCAGAGCCCAAAGTAAGCCCGCAAGCAAAGCGAGAAAATCACCAAACAAAGTATTAGAAATCATCGCTTGTGTAGCAGTGCTGTGTACTTCTTCCCGACCTAAAAAGGTCACCACGATACCTAAAAATGCAATAAAAATTCCCACCCATTGCAACATGGAGAGTCGCTCTGCAGGAAGTTTCCAATGTAAACCCAATGCTACAAAGATAGGTGCGGTATAGAGTAAAACTACGGTATGAGATGCAGAAGTATACCTAAGTGCTTCTGCTACGAGGAAAAACTCCGCTGAAAATAAAAATGCAACCCACATGCCTGGAAATAAATATTGTTTAGACCATAGCGTTGTCCCTTTTTGTCGCTGTATTAAGGGATAGACTAAAATTGCAGAAAGTCCTGAGCGAATGGCAATTTGCATCATGGGTGAAATATCTGCTGCTGCCAATTTAAGTACGACTTGTTGTAGACCCCAAATCATACATAATCCAACCATCAAAGCAGATGCTTTGCGATCCAGCATTTTGCGCGTATCCACGATATTGCACTCGAACTCAAGAGAATAGTTACACTATATTCCTGTCTGTTTTATAGAATATAATTCAAAGTAGACAAAGCATCATCTAATTCAGGCAATTTATCGTGGTCATAAGAAAAACAGCCCATGCAATGCATTTTACTCAACTCACGACCAATGATGAGATTATTGCCCCGCTTTGGCTTATTTTTTGACATGATCCTGCACAATCTATTTATCCTCAACACGGGCATGCTTGGGGAGAATTTATTTATGCATTCAATGGTGTTATGGAAGTGAATATTCATCAGATGAATTATATTACTCCACCACCTTATGGGGTTTGGTTACCTCCAAATACCCAACATAGTGGATTAAACAGGACCTCTGTTTCACATGCCACCTTATATATACATGAGTCACTTTGTCATGCCCTACCGCAACAAGCAGGGATTCTTTTAACCTCTCCGCTTGTTTCTGCCATTTTACAGCATCTCAAACAGCATTCACTTCAAGAGACAGAACCTGAATATTTAAGATTATTACAAGTCTTATTGGATCAACTTCAACATGCAGAACTCATTGGCAGCTATTTACCTCACACAGAACATCATGCGCTCAAGCAAATTTTAGATTTCTTACATGCCCATCCCGCTGATCAAAGCACATTGGAAAGCTTGGCTAAACGAATCAATATGACTGAGCGGACTTTAGCGCGACTCAGTCAAAAGGAACTTGCAATGTCTTTGAATGAATGGCGACAACGCCTCAAAGTCATGAAAGCCATGTCTTTGCTGAATGAAGGTCGAACTGTAGAAAGTATTGCTTTAGATCTAGGTTATGCCAATGCCTCTGCATTTATTAATATGTTTAAACGTTGGATGATGCTCACACCAGATCAGTTTAGAAAATTATTTGATCATTAGACTGTTTTAATAATAAAGTGAAATGGTCAATCTACTGAATATAATGATCAGTTAATTGAAAATAAAAACGTTTTAATAAATTAAAAAAATTTGACACATACAAATCAACTCCAATCCACTCGCCTATCTAAAAAGGCATATTTAGAAATCAATTTAGCTTCTTGTTGCAATTTCCCAAAATAATCCAACTTTTCTGCTTCTTCGATATCAAAGCGTTTCATCCATGCTTCTGCGCGATAACCAGTAATCAAAGGATTTTCATCATTATTATGATTTCCCCGATGTAAACTTCCAATTTTTTCAACACGTAACGGTTTTAGAACTCGATTTAACAATACATAGGGAGCAGGTAATGGGTCTTCTTCAACAAAGCCATTTAGAGCTAAATTTCCTGCCTGAATAACGATCCCTGTGCCATAGTCATAGCCAATAAACCAACTCATGGGCAATTCACTATTGAGTGCTTGTTCTTCCTTGATCGGATTAAACCATTCATAATTAATTGCTGTTAACCAACTCACGGTTTTTATTCCATTCAGTAGATTGTCTGACTCAAGATAAGGATTACCCACATCCATTGCCCACCATTTTCGAGATAAGTAGG
The DNA here is from genome assembly GCF_001005515.1 of Acinetobacter sp. Ag2. Lineage (NCBI taxonomy): Bacteria > Pseudomonadati > Pseudomonadota > Gammaproteobacteria > Moraxellales > Moraxellaceae > Acinetobacter > Acinetobacter sp. Ag2. Next base: position 143,042 of record NZ_LBNA01000053.1, on the reverse strand, counting down.
CTTCCGTTGGTTCATTTTTATCATCTCGAATTTGAGAGAGAATACAGGCATAGCCAGCATAACCATGCTTGGCTTTTAAGCGATTTGCAAATTTAATAAATAGCTCAATAAAAATTTTCGTGTTTTCTTCTACCCATTCTATAGGCATAGAAAATGTTAAGGTACTTTGATAAGTACCATTTATGATTTGCCATTTACTCGCACCACCAATATTAAATTCCCACGCTCCCGTTGCAAATTTTTCTTTACCACTGGTATATAAGAAACCCAGTGATTTCATTGGACTATAAAATTTAAAAATCTCACGTATGGGTTTTACATTTTTAAATTCTGTACTATCAGAACCTGCTCCTTTGGGTGGTTCATCCAACCACAGCCATGTTAAATGGTCTTTGGCATAAGTTTGATAATCATCAAAACATTGGGCAATCGCTTCTCGCATGTCATCACTAAAGCCCTCTTTAAAATATAAAACTGCACGAATTGCAGGTATTGCACCCACATAATCTTCAGGACCACCTTTAGCAAAAAGCCCTCCGCCAATTGCACCTTGTTCTTGTTGCTCAGCCCACAGTTTATATTCTTCTTCAGTTTTTAAATACATTGCATTCTCCGTTTACCACGCAGGCTGAGGTGAAGGTTTAGGTGATGGAAATCGAGGAAGTTTTGGAAGTTTACCTTTTCTTAATTGAATTGCAGCAGCAATCAGTCCAGCAGCCCAAGTTACAAACTCTATAACCATTGAGGTTTTACCATTCTCATCATCATTCCCGCAGTCACATTCATCTGGATCTAGCTTTTTAACTTTACTTTGTCCACCAGCTATTTTGGGATAATCTTTTACTTGATCTCTGTTTAGCTTATCCTTAAATTTTATTTCAATAACATGTTTGATATTGTCTTGGATCGGGGGAAGATTAGGATCTTTCACAATCACCACATCAGGACGACGCACCATACCCTGCCCCTTTTCAAAAGAATAACCTTTTTCAACTTCCCAATACTTTTTAATCCAACCTGGAAGATAAGGGTGTACCTTGGTGATTATTCCTTTTTCCATAATTGGTGCGGGCGGATTCCGATGCATATCATAATTCACTTCTGCTTTGTAAGGGCTTTGATAATTTAAAAATTTATCCAGCTCTCCTAAACGTTCTGATACGCAAGCTTGGTATTGATTGGTTTCTTTCTTTTTTCCTTTGTTGGGATTGACTTCACAATAACAAATCGCCTTACAAATCACTTTTTTATCTTGAAGATCTAAGGCATCGCTAATAATAGCAACGACTTTAATCGTCGGATTTTGAGAGGGTCCTGTCGTTAAAATCCCTTGCGGTTTTCCTTGATCAGCCATTGTCTAATTCATCCACTAAATTAAGATGAATTTCCTCTTCGGATGGCGTATAAATCCAATCGGTAAAACCTTGGTCATCACTTGCATAAATCGTCGTTGTACCATCTCCCATCGTCACACGAACTCGACGATTCGCTATAGGTTCACCAGTGTTTTGATCAACCAATTGAAAACGCCCTTGATGGTCTTGTGGTGGTGAGACTGTTTCCTCTCCCTCATCATTTGGATTGCCCATTAACTGAGAACCAAAGGGTGAACTGGGCTCAACAACCACCTGAAATGAGCTTGGCAGTAATTTTGCGCCACAGGCAGTTTTCATTCCAACTAAAGCAACTTGAGTATCATCAGGAAGAATAAAATTAGGTGCACCTTCGGCTATTGGAAAAATGCCTTTACACTTAGGACAAGCGACCATATAACCTTTGCCTGCCATCCCTATACCATTTATTGATATTGTTGGATGACCATGCAAAACAACGCCACCATGATCAGTTTTACAGCCTTGGACAATAATGGGCTTATTCATAACTCTGCTCTTATAATTTAATTTTATTAAAATGATTTATATTTAAATATAAACAATAGTAATCAATATACTGAATATTGAATCAAAAAAATAGGGCTTTTGTAATTTTCAACAAACCAAAACAAGAAATTTATCTTAAAAATTCAAGTATTTAAAAGAAACAAATAAGAATCACATTCAACAAAAAACCCATTGTTTAGTCAGGTATAAACAATGGGTTTAATGTTGGAGATTGCTTTTTTATTTTACAAAGGTTTTCCAAACGAAATCTTGACTTTGACCATGTAGCGTCATTGAAAGCTGATCCCCTGAAGCCAAAGCAGCGACCCCCGCTGGCGTTCCTGTCATGATGACATCACCCGGTTCTAAACAGAACACTTGATTAATATCTGCAAGTAAATAAGCAATATCAAAAATCAACAGTGAGGTATCTCCCTTTTGTCGAACTTGATCATTTACAGCAAATTCAAACTTTACTGCCGACCAGTCTTTAACTTCATCTACACTGACCCAATCCGCCAACACACATGAACCATCAAATGCTTTAGCGCGCTCCCAAGGTTGACCTTTTTTCTTTAAATCATCCTGTAAATCACGCAACGTCAGATCCAAACCTAAAGTCACAGCACCAATTGCATCTAAAACTTTGTCTAGATTGGTCTCAGCTTTGAGGGGTTGATCTATACGTAAAGCCAGTTCACACTCATGATGGCAATTGCCCCATGCTTCATTCCACGAAATACCCTCTTGTAATGAAATCAGACTACTGGGTGGTTTGATAAATAAGACTGGACGGTCTGGGATTGCATTTCCTAATTCTGCTGCATGTGCTGCATAACTACGACCTACACACACAATTTTAGATGGACGTGTACTCATATTGTTCCCTTCTTATTGATCACCGTTAAAAACTGTTCAATTCTAATTACTTCTTGAATGTATTGACGAAAATGCTTTGATCTGTCGGTGTTGCAAAAGCACGTTTTGGTACAATCACCACAGTCCGATTTTTTAATTCGATCATATAGGTAAGTTTGCCTTCAGCAAATTTCTGTACATCTGAATAATGATGCACTTGTTTCGGACGTCCACTACTGAATAATTCCATATAATCTTGGAACAGTTCAATGCCTTGCTCACTCTTACCAAATTGGTACTTTACAAACTGACGTTTAAACATCATCGGTAAAAACCAATAGCGCATCAACATCTGTAAAATTAAGAAAAAAGCACCCAAGCAAACGTAATATTTACCCACACCATCCAAACCAAGATAAATACCCCATACAATGATCCCAATACTGACCAAAGGGGTAAGCAATTGGCTGATTTGTTTTTTTCCAAATGTCGCCAGTTTAAAACCATCTTGAGATTCTTCTAGATTAAGATAATAACGTGCAGATAATGCAGGCTGAGTGTCTGACATAGTTGCTTCAATATAAATATTTTAGGATGCCAAGATATTACACCAGATTAGAGCCTGATAGACCGATTTTCGTCACGTTTTACACAACAGTTCTACTTTTTTCAGCCAAACCCTTTTTAATAACCATAAGACAAAGATCGTCTAAATTGAATGAAGATCACCAAAAATAAAGTTTGCAAAGGAACCGCAATGAAACACGTTTATGTGAATATCAGTTTGATTATTTTGCTTGGAATAAACCAAAATAGTGTTGCAAAATTAGTAGCATGGACAGAAAACATTCCAAGTGCATTAAAACCTTTTGACCAAAATGCACAACAAATTGCTGCAATTGCACAAGATAATATTTTAATTTATCCCCATCCTGCCATTAAAACGGCGTTACCAACCTTGACCAAAAATCCACAACCGATTGCTCATTTTTCTACAGCGGCAATCGTTGTCCCTGTAAGCAGTCAAGACGTTGCAAAAACGTTAAGCAATTACAGCCAATATGTCGGATTATTTCCCACTTTAAAATCAGCAAAAGTCATGGAAACCGTAGGTCAAGTCAGTCAACTGAAATATCGTATTTCAATCCCTACACCGATCCCTGTTTTAAATTTTAACGAAGATGTTATCTTACAACATCAACTCGGAACAAACAGTGTTTCAACACTGGTGATTGATGGTCCTATTCCTTATGCAGCAGGGAAATTTGAATGGTTTAGTTTAGGCGAGAATAAAACCTTAATTACGCTAACGCAGTGGGGAGATTTAAATCAGCCGCAAGGATTTTTATTTAAGAAGATTTTAAATGCATTTCCTGAAGTCAAACTTGCCATTCCGAATGGTTCAAGTGCATTTGTATTGGAAGCATTAAAAAATAAGTTTTCAACGAAAAAGATAACCGCATTAAACGCAGGTCAACTGCCTAGTGCTCAATTAAGCACAGCTCAAATCAATAAAATTGTTCAAGTGAGTGCCAATGCTCAACAACCTGTGAGCCTGATATTAAATCCTGTCACAGTTCCTTATACGCATGGTCGTGAAGTTCTACGCTTTACCACCACTTACCAATATATCAATGCAACACCACAACAGTTACAGCGTTGGACTCAACCGATGTCTTATAAAGAAATTTTTCCAAGACAAATCAAAAATATTAAAACAACACCTAGTACTCAACAAGGTCAAGATGCGGAATTTAAAGTCAGTATAGGTTTAGGTGTGATCAGTATTCCTTTTGATTTTAAGATGCATTTTAGCTACCCCAAAGCGACTGAAAATAACTTCTACGCCAATGGAGGAGATTTGCGCTATCTCAAAGGTCAAATTCAGTTCTTACCTCAAGGCAATGACACTTTATTAAAGATGACCACAACCATCAAAATCGATGAAAAAGCACCATTTTTACTCAAAGCAGCACGTAGCTTACCCTATCATGAAATGTTACCTGCATTAGGGGCAAATGCTATTTTTGCTCAGAAAGTGAAATAATCGGTGTTGCTTGCTATCCCCCATCAATGGGCAATATTTTTAATGCTCGATCCGATATTGAAAAGCAAATAAAGCGGGATTGCCACAATATCCCCGACTAAGGTCACAGGAGTGAGTGCAATCTTCTGTAAAAGGGTTTTCCCATGTAGAGAATAATGTGTTTTACCACTTGTATAGATCTCAATCGGATAATTATGGCTAAAGTGCTGAAATTTCATTTTGTTCATTTCAGCATTTAGACCCACAATATGCCCCACCAATCCAATTTTTCTACGATAGAACTCAGTGTTTTCTTGACCATATTCATATTGACTCAAATCCAACCGAGATAATTGCTGCTGCTCATTTTGGGTTAAATTGTTTTTAGCATAATACAGTTCAATATCAGCACTGAATTTAACCTGTTGTAAATGCTTATCGTCATCGATTTTAGGGAGTAAAGATAATCCAAAATATTCTTCATTTGAACGAACAGGTCTAATTCGCCAATATTTTGGGTCTAAATCAGATTGAATGGTCTCTAAAATTTCCTGATTACCAATATCAATCATATAAGCATATTTTTGCCCAATCACAATTAAAGATGTGTCCAGATTTTTTATATCAACATTGGTTTTTGAAGAGGAACTTTCTTTTAAGTAGGCAAAGCCAACAATTTGATCCTGATCTACAGTGACTCTATCTGCATGACTAGAAACTACTTTACCTGTGGCTAGCGTTCCAGAATCACTATTATTCCATAAAATTGCTGTACATCCACTCAACAGCGTAACAACAACCATCAGCAAAAATAAAGATTTTTTATACCTCAAAACACTGACCTTATTTTTTGTTATCCTTGTCATTGTGACATTTTTTAGGCACAAAAAAACCGCAATGAAGCGGTTTTTTCAATATTTTATCAAGTTGGTGCGCTCAGAGAGATTCGAACTCCCGACCCCTTAGTTCGTAGCCAAGTGCTCTATCCAGCTGAGCTATGAGCGCGACGTCTTGATGGGACGCATTATACGCCTTTTCAGTTTTTTGTTAAGTGCTATTTATCCCGTTATGATCTAAGTGTCTAGTATTTGGGCTATTGCTTTCTAAGTAGCTAAAAAGCAGTCGCTTTAAGCTTTAGCAATCGACCGAAGCATACTTTTTTGCCATTCAACAACGATCCCTCGGGTTAAATACCAAAATAAATATCCAACTAAACTCAATATTCCGCCAGCCAAACACACGGCTGACCATCCCCAATAACTATATAAAGTTGTTGCTAAGATTGAACCGATAGAACTGCCCAATGCATAAAACAACATATACGCCCCCACCAAACGCCCATGTAACTGAATGTCTGCTTGAAAGATTAAACTTTGGTTAATCACATGTACGGCTTGAATGGCAACATCCAACAAGACAATACCCAAAATAAATATCCAAATTGAAAAATACAAACTGCTCAACACCCACCACGAAATGATCATGAGTAAAAATGCAAATTGGGTGACCTGTTGTGCATAACCGCGGTCTGCCAATCCCCCTACACGAATCGCCATTACTGCTCCGATCGCACCAATCGCACCCAACCAGCCGATTAAACGATGTGAATATTCAAACGGTGGGATAGATAAAGGAAAAACCAAAGCATTCCAAAAAAGATTTAAATTGATAAAAATAATCAAAGCCAATAGACCACGAATTTGTAAAACACGATGACGATATAGTTGTTCAAATACTGAAAATATAATCTGTAAGTAACTGGGCTTTTTAGATGATGCAATACCTTGAAAAGTCATCGGTAGAAATTTCCATAACAGCATACAGGTCATGCTCATACAGATGAGTGAAAATACATAAGTTCCTTGCCATCCGAACCAGTCGGCTAAAGTTCCAGCCACAACTCTGGATAACAGTATGCCCAACAACACGCCAGCTTGAACCGTACCCACTACTTTTCCACGTGCTTCAGCAGGTGCTAATACTGATGCGTATACAATTAGCCCTTGAGTCATTGCTGTTCCCAGCATTCCCACAAGCAAAATACTCGCAAATAGAGCAACAATATGCGTTGAAACAATCAATAAAACCAGTGACACACACAAGCTCAGTATTTGCAACAATATCAATCGCTTTGGTTGTAATAAATCACCTAAAGGCACAATAAAAATCAGCGCAATGATTGAGCCTATTTGAGTCAATGAAACAATGAGACCTGCCCATGAATAAGACAATTTAAAATCTTGAGCAAACAAATCCAGTAAAGGCTGGGCATAATAAACATTTGCCACACTCAACCCAGCAGCACATGCCAATAAAATCACCAAAGCCTGTGGCAGTGTTGAGAAATTTTCTTGATGGGCTTTTATTTGTTGCGCTTGGATCGTCTTATTTTTCATTTCATATTAACCTGGTTTTAATTTGCAACCAGATTAAAAATACTTAAACTTGTTTTAAATTGCAACTGGTTTTATAGTCTTAGTTTTGATGACGTGTAAATAAAATGAATCAAGAAAAATACCAAGCCTGCCCTGTGGCTCGTTCAGTACAGTTGATTGGAGATCGTTGGGTCTTACTGATCATTAGAGATGCTTTTGATGGTCTTAAGCGTTTTAGCGATTTCCAAAAAAATTTAAATGTTGCCAAAAACATTTTGTCCGATCGTTTGACCAAATTAGTTGATGCGCAAATTCTTAAAACTCAACCTGCTTCAGATGGCTCTGCTTATTTAGAATATGTATTAACAGAACAAGGCATTGCCTTATTTCCAATTGTGGTTGCATTCAGACAATGGGGCGAACAATTTTTATTTGATCACAATCAACCCCACTCTATTTTGATAGATCAACATACAGGAGAAGAGTTAGCACTTATGCAACCCATGACAAAACAAGGAAAGCAGATTCTTGCACAAGATACTTTGGTCAAAAAAATCTCTTAGTTGCAAAATGCTTCCCTTGTACTCAACGTGCTAAGCTTTTTCAGTCGTAGAACCTGATGATGGCATTACTCCACCAGCAAATCTTTTGGATTGATGCTGTCGCCATAGACAGGTTTGAGTGTTTTCTCATAGGCTTGTTGGATTACACCTGCTTTAGATAATTTTTCGAGGTCTTGATTTAACCAATCTAAAAGTGCTTTGTCGCCCTTTTTCACTGCAGGTGCAATTAAATCATGCTGACCTAAGCTGGTAATACCTACTGTATAATTTGGGTTCTCTTTTGCCCAAGCCAAAACCAATAAATTATCATGAGCCAGTGCAACACCTCGACCATCTTTCAACGCGTCAAAAGTTTCTGTATTTTGCTCATATTTCTGTAATTTAATTTCAGGATGGGATTTAGAGAAAAATGAATCTGCTGTAGTGCCTTTATTGACCAACAAGGTTTGCCCTTTTAATTGAGCCAGATCTGTAATCGGCTTGGCTTTAGGTGAGACCACTCCCAAAGAAACCTTTAAATAAGGTTTAGCAAAATCGACCACTTCCTGACGCTCAGGTGTCACAGTGAAATTGGCAAAAATAATATCCACTTTATTGGCTTTTAAATATTCAACACGATTGGCTGCCTCAGTTAAAACAAACTGAACTTTATTTTCATCCCCCAATAAGTCTTTGGCAACATGCTTGGCAATTTCCACGTCGAAGCCTTGATTTTTACCTTGTGCATCGAGATAACCAAAAGGTGGTTTATCACTAAATACACCTATACGAACCACCCCATTTTTCTTAATCTGTTCAATACTGTTTGTCGCTGTTTGCTCAGGTTCGACCGTTTTGTCAGTGCTAGCTGTATTTTTATTACACGCCACCAAACCCAAGCTCAATACGGATGCCGCCAGTAAATGAGTGAACTGTTTAAGCGATATATTCATTTCATTATCCTCTGTTCTATTTTGATATTTAAGCGATCGTTATTGTGATGTTTTGTTCAACTATGATTTCGGTGTGACATCCAAAAAGACTTTGGAATCTACGGTTGTGCCATAAACGGGTTGTAGGGTTTGATCGTAAATTTTCTGAATTTCGCCCGTTTTTTGTAAGCTTAAAATTTCATGATTCAACCAAGCTAAAAGTTGCGTATCACCTTTTTTTACTGCTGGTGCAATAAAATCTTGGTTTCCAATTTGTTGAATCCCCGCAGTAAATGTTGGGTTTTCCGATGCCCATGCCAAGGCATAAGTGCTGTCTTGCGAAATAGCATCACCACGACCATCTTTTAGGGCATTAAATGCATCGGTATTTTGTTCAAACTTCAATAATTTAATTTTTGGATAGTTCTTGGTGAAATAAATATCAGAAGTTGAACCTTTATTGACGATCAAGGTTTTACCTTCGAGCTGGTGAATATCTGTAATCAGCTTAGCTTTAGGCGATACGATACCCAAGGCTGCTTTTAAATAAGGCTGAGCAAAATCGACCACTTGTTTACGCTCAGGTGTGACTGAAAAACTCGCAAATACGGCATCCACTTTACCTGATTTTAAAAATTCCACACGGTTTGCAGCCTCAGTCACCACAAGTTCAATCTTATTTTCATCCCCAAGCAGATCTTTGGTCACTCTTTTTGCTAAAGCGATATCAAAACCTTGTGGTTTACCCGCACTGTCCACATAACCAAATGGTGGATTATCGGCAAAAACGGCAACTCGAAAAACTCCTTTCTGCTTGATCTTTTCTAAAGATTGATCCTTTTGTTGATTCTGCGTGATCGATTGCTGTGATTCTGATGAGGGACTACAAGCAGTCATTACTCCCATACATAGTGCGATACCCAATGTTCGAACAGTCATGGAAATTTTTAAAAAATTCGGAGATTGTGTTAAATAAGATAAAGCCATACTTCCTCGTTATTATTTCTAAATCGATTTGCTAATAATTCAACATATTTAAAAATGCTTTCGCACGTTCAGTTTGTGGCTGCTGAAAAAACTGTTCAGGTGTGGCTTGTTCTATAATTTTACCTTTGTCCATGAAGATAATACGATCTGCGACTTTTCGAGCAAACGACATTTCATGTGTCACGATCAACATGGTCATTCCCTCATGGGCAAGTTTCAGCACCACATCTAAAACCTCTCGCACCATTTCTGGATCTAAAGCCGCTGTAATCTCATCCAGTAAAATCACTTGGGGTTGCATGACTAAAGAGCGCACTATTGCTATACGTTGTTTTTGACCACCCGAAAGTTGTCGTGGATAATCCTGCTTGCGATCATATAATCCGACCCGCTTTAATAATTCATCCGCAACCTTTTCTGCTTCTATGCGAAGGCGTTTCTGAACTTTTAAGGGTCCTAACAGAATGTTATCAATCACATTCATATGTCCAAAAAGTTCGTAGTTTTGAAACACCATGCCAATTTTTTGACGTACATCAACCCATGGTAAATCCTGCCCTAACACCCCCGAACCCTCTAAATAGATCTGACCGCCTTGGATCTTTTCCAAGCCATTAATACAGCGCAACAAAGTGCTTTTTCCACATCCTGAAGGACCCAGAACCACCACAACTTCACCTTGTTTTACGTCCAAATCTATGCCTTGTAAAATATGACTTTCTGCAAATGATTTCTGTAATTGTTGTATAGATAACAAAGTCATCGTGACTCCCAAACTTTTTCTAAATGTGTTGCCAAACGAGATAAGGGATAGCAAATCAGGAAATATAAAAAGAAGATCAAACCATAGATCCACAGCGAGGCATTGGGTACAACCAACAGCGAGTTTTCAATAATTTGTTGTCCAACTTTGATCACTTCCACCACCCCGATCAGGACAGCCAAGGAGCTGGTTTTGATCATACGGGTAAACAAATTGATTGCACCAGGCGTAACACGTTTAAGGCTCAATGGAAAAACCACAAAACTCAAAGTTTGTATTGGGCTCAAACCCAGTGCATAGGCAGCATCCTTTTGATGCTGATCAATAGAGGTGATTGCCGCTCGGACCAAATCACCCATTTCCGCAGTTCCCCACAAGACAAAAACAACAATGCAAACCAACACTGCTGACCATTGCCAGTTAAACCATGTTGCAAAACCGAAGTAGAAAACAAACAGTAAAACCAGAATTGGGATGATGCGTATCGCCTCCAAGTACAGGCGACAAATTGCTTTAATCAGAATATTTTTTGAGGTCATGATCACCCCCAAAACAGTCCCAAAAATTGCCGAGAAAAATACCGAAATGAAGGCGATTTTGGCAGTAACCCATAGCCCTTCAAACAACCGAACAAGGTGGCTTGTTTGAAAGAGATAATCAAACTCCATGGCTTGCCCTCCGACTACGGTATTCCAGATAACTGGTAAGAATAGAGACAGGCAATAAAATAATCAGATAGGACAGGATCAGCAGAAACAAGGCTTCTGTGGTCTTATAGTCCATACCAATCAAGTCTTTGGTGACAAATAGTAATTCAACCACGGCGATTGCACTGACGACTGAACTTTCTTTAATCAGAAATAAACAGTTTGCCCCAATTGCAGGAATCGAAACGGATAGGGCTTGGGGGAAAACAACATATTGAAAGACTTGCACTCGATTCAGACCAATACTTTCACCTGAATCAATTTGCCCCTGAGCAACTGATTGCAATCCTGCCCGAAACGCTTCCGCCATATAGCTTCCACCTAAGAAGGTCAAACCGATCACACCACAGGTAAATCCATCGATTTTGATTCCTAATTTGGGTAAACCGTAATAAAGGAAAAAAAGCTGAATTAATAAGGGGGTATTGCGAGACAGCTCAATATAGACTTTGGCTATTTTGTCGAATACACGTACTTGATAAGTCATCAAAATACTGCATATTAAACCCACCAAGATGGCGAGAATAATGCTGATGATTGAGATTTTAAGTGTCGTCAGGGTTGCCGAAACAAACTGAGGCATCACACTATAGATATATTGCCAATTCAAAGAAATCGTCCAGAATAATTATTTTATGCAATGTGCTAAAGCAGAAAAAATGATTTTGAACCATCTTACAGCGATATTTTTTTCTAAATAAATATGATTATCAGATAAGCTTTTCGATAAATATAATGGTCCGTCGTTGATTTTTTATAGAGAATATCGGGGGGGGGACAATCAGAACAATAAAGCACAAGATTTAAAGTGATTAATCCACGTTCACCAACTCCAATTGCTCCATACATGCGGTACAAAAAATCACAGACTCATTGTCCAAGCTTTGAATTTGCAGTTCATAGACAAAACCTGTCAAGGTTCGATTACAGCCATCACATTGTTGTAAATTAAAATGGCAAATGAAATCCACATGCTCATAGATATAGTATCCGTCTGTATATGCTGTCATGTGATCCCTTCAAAGCCAATATTCTTGTTACCATTTTAAAGTTTTTAGCTTGGAAATTGGGCTTAGACAACTTGCTTCGCGACAAGAATAGACGCGTATAAATTCATAAATTACTTTGGATTAGCACACAATTTTCTGAGTATAATCATCAATTAATACTTAAATATAAATGTAAAAAATGGGACATTATTCAACACTTTGGATTTCATCCGATCTCGATAGAACCACGGGTGAAATGGATGAAAATGAAACCTATCAAGAAGTTAAATACTCGATTCCATTATTTTGGTTGGCTTTATTTAAAGCTGAAGACATTCAACCTCTTCAAGATGAAGAAGGCTTAACCTATTACGTCTTTCGCGCAACAATCTTAAAAAGTTGTGAAACATTTAAATCTAGACTCAATATATGGTCAGCACTCTATAATGACGAAAAAGTCGAAATTTTAGCTCAAGCATTTTTACGATATTTACAACGCACTCCAACATTCTCAGTCGAACTTAACGTGACTGATATTATGGGAATGATGATTGATCCATTCAGTATTGAAGCTAAAAATGAAATGTTGGATATGATCAATTTCATCGAAGAAAAACATCGTGATCCCACAAGCCCATCACCATCAAAATATTGGCTTCCAAAATCTTTTGAGCTAAAAGCACCACAACATCGATATTCAGATATAGACGGTTTTGGTGAGTCTTTACTGCCTTGTGTTGAAGTAGATATATGGTTAAATAATTCTATTGAAAATAAATTAAACAAATCTTTTGATGAAGCACATTTTTATCAAATACTCTTATCCAAAGAGGAAATATCATCAGACATCCCATTGAATTATAAACATCGGTTCTTATTTCTCACTCGAATTAAAAATAGAGAGCTACGCAAATGGCTCTTTCAAGTATTCTTCGTTAATGAAATCCTATTTTTCTCTTTATTGTGGCTTAGCCTATGTTTAAGTAGCATTTTTATGCTTTTTAACATTAAAACTATTTCCTATTTTGAGATAACTGGCATTGTTATTGGGCTTATTGCATTTAGCTATTTTATTTTTCGAAAAATTGTGAAGAGAATCAATATACTAAAAAACTAAAATTAGTTTATCAAATTACAGACACAAAAAAACCGCAATGAAGCGGTTGATTTACCATCCGAAGATGTTCAAGTTGGTGCGCTCAGAGAGATTCGAACTCCCGACCCCTTAGTTCGTAGCCAAGTGCTCTATCCAGCTGAGCTATGAGCGCAATACTTGTGTTGCCTAAAGGCATTCGTTACATGTTGATTAACTTATTGGTGCGCTCAGAGAGATTCGAACTCCCGACCCCTTAGTTCGTAGCCAAGTGCTCTATCCAGCTGAGCTATGAGCGCGTCATAAGTAATCGTTGGCGGTGAGAGAGGGATTCGAACCCTCGATACAGTTGCCCGTATGCATCCTTAGCAGGGATGTGGTTTCAGCCACTCACCCATCTCACCGTAACGAGCCGCCATAATACAAAGTTAAACCCGATTCGGCAAGTGATGATATTAAAAAAAATAGAGAAATTTACTCAATTAAATACTTTTTAAGCGTTTTTCATCATTTTGTTGTTTTTTTATGCTGCAAAATATTCATCATCTTAAAAAACATGCCCAATTTCTAAAAAAACCAAATTAAAAACACAATATTGCAATCAATTACGTGCAGTATTGCACGGTATGTCTTATGCTAATCCTATCTTCTGACTAGAAACCAAATACATCATGAAAAATTGGGTCGATCCTGAAGCCAAAGCTGAAGCTGAGCGTTACGACAATCCCATTCCAAGTCGTACACTGATCTTAGAAATCATTGAGCAAAAACAAGAAGCATTATCACATGCCGATCTTGTAGAACTGTTTGAAATTGTCGATCAAAAAAGTATAGATGCTTTAAGCCATCGTTTAAGTGCAATGGTACGTGATGGTCAGTTGATGAAAGATGGTTTTAAGTATCAACTCATGGCAGATCAACCGACCCTTGATGCCACAGTTTATGTCAATGCAAAAGGCTTAGGGGTTGCCAGTCTGGATGGTAAAAAAGATGAATACTTGCTACCTGAGCGTGAATTACGCCAAGTCTTTCATGGCGATCGTGTAAAAGTTCAGCAAACCTCTGTCGACCGTAAAGGGAAAGCGTGGGGATATATCACCGAAGTGACTCAACGCCGAGTGAAGCAATTGATTGGTAAAGTTGCAGAATTTGATGGTGAGTACTTTATACAACCTGCCAATCCTAATGCACATCAACCCATTACCTTAGAAAAAGAACTCATTGAGCATGCCAAAGCCAAAGTGGGTGATACTTTACGTGTAGAAATTGATGATTATCCTACTCGGGACGAATTTGCGACAGGTCATGTGATTCAGTCCATGGCGGATAAAGCAGATACTGAAATTATCATCCCTCAAACCATTTTAGAATATGGTTTACCTTATGAATTCCCAGAAGAAGTCATCAAAGAGGCTGAGGCTTATAAAGAACCTTCAGCAAAAGATCGACAAGGACGTATAGATTTACGTGATTTACCTTTAGTCACCATTGATGGTGAAGATGCTCGCGATTTTGATGATGCCGTTTATGCTGAAAAGCGTGCAGGTGGTGGTTATCGTGTAGTTGTGGCTATTGCCGATGTCAGCCATTATGTGCGAATCGGTCAACCTTTAGATGATGAAGCACAAGAGCGCGGTACATCCGTGTATTTCCCTCACTATGTATTGCCCATGTTGCCTGAAGCGTTATCAAATGGATTATGTTCTTTAAATCCACATGTTGACCGTTTATGTATGGTCTGTGATTTAAATCTCAGCCGTGCAGGTCGGGTAACCAAATTTGAATTCTACCCATCGGTGATGCATTCAAAAGCAAGATTGACATACACTCAAGTTGCACAATACTTAGATGGCGACAGCAATGCGATTCCTGAAGATCGTGATGTGCGTAAATCTGTCAATACACTTTACCAATTATATGAAACATTAAAAGGTTTACGTGCACAGCGTCATGCAATGGAATTTGAAACAGTTGAAACCTATATGACCTTTGATGAATTAGGTGGAATTAAAGAGATTTTACCGCGCACTCGAAATGTTGCACATAAATTGATTGAAGAATGTATGTTGCTCGCCAACGTTGCAGCAGCAGAATATTGTTTAAAAAATGAAGTCCCTATGCTGTACCGTGTGCATGAAGCACCAGAGTTTTCTCGAATTCAGAAAGTCAAAGACTTTGTCAAATTACTTGGTCTTAAATTCCCTGATCAGCCGACACAGGCGGACTATCAAGCTGTTATTGAAGCGACCAAAGATCGTATTGATGCGCCAAGTATTCATGCAGTGTTGTTACGTTCAATGATGCAAGCTTATTATGGACCAAAAAATGTAGGTCACTATGGTTTGGCTTATGAAGCATATACTCATTTTACCTCACCAATTCGTCGCTACCCTGACCTGCTCTTACATCGTGCGATTAAAGCCAGTTTAACCAATAAAAAGTATCCACTTTCAGGTGCAGCATTAGAAGATGCAGGTGAACATTTCTCTGCAACTGAACGTCGTGCAGATGAAGCTTCTCGTTCTGTTACTTCATGGTTGAAATGTCACTATATGCAACAGCATTTGGGTGAAGAGTTTGTTGGTGTAATCAGCGCAACGGCTGAGTTTGGATTATTCATCACCTTAAAAGACTTGTATGTCGATGGTATGGTGCATGTGAGTCAGTTGGGCGATGACTATTTTGTTTATGATCAAGTGAGCCAAACTTTAATTGGACAAAACCGTGGACAAGTTTTTGGTCTAGGTGATGAAGTGAAGATTAAGGTTGCTGGCGTCAATCTGGATGAGCGCAAGATTGATTTTGAGTTGTTGCAACAACTGTCTCATGCAGGTCGTGCAATTCGCAGTCGTGCTCCACGTGTGGCAAAACCAACAGCAAAAGAAGAAGTTTTCTCTGAACGTCCAAACAAGGCTAAATCTGAATCTGATCGTTCAAATGTCAGTGAAGATGGAGAACGCCCCATTCGAAAGAAAAAAGCCAAAGGAAAACCCAGCTCTTACAGTAAAAAATCTGGAAAAAGTACTTCAACAAAGTCTGAAGCAAAGACTAAAGATAAAGTGAAGAAAAAGGTAAAAAAGAAAAAGTCGAATGCGAAAGCAAAAGATGAATAATTTTTTAGGAAGCCTTACTTTGTAAGGCTTCTTTTGATTAATTGAGTCACTTTATCATTCAAAATATGCAAAATAAAAATATAAAATCTATTGTTTGTTTGATCTATGTTTATATGCTCGTCAGTGCGATCTGGGTTAAATCAAATGCAAGTTTTTTACTTAACCCTAAGTTAGATATTGCATTATTGGTGCTTTGTGCCGTACTCACGATAATTGCTACAATTTTAATTTATATTTTTAGAAAAAATATCAAACAAATTGATCCTTTAAATATAATTTATGATCCAGAAAAAGCTTTTAATTTATTATGGTTACCCCTACTTATTTTCTTTTTTATTGATTGCCAAGTTTCTGGAATTGTTCCTATAGCATATACCTCACTTTTGGGAGAACAGAAACTGATAAATGTTCAAACACATACCATTTATAAATCAAATCGCCGTAATTTTTTCACGTGTAATTATCAATTGGGTATCAATGATCATTCTAATGAATTTCTAAATCTCTGCATTTCAGAAGATTTCTATAACAAATTTAAGGATCAGCAAGAAATTCCGACTCAACTTATTGTCGTTGAGTCACCATTAGGCTCTTTAATTACTCACATTAAAGTATTTAGTCACGGATGATTCCATTCGTTAAAATTGAAATGTTCAATATGCATTTACTCTATAATTATTAAATAAGAATAGCCCAAGAAGCAAAGTTATGAAAATTAAAACCACCATGTCACTTGCAACACTGTTACTCAGCTGTGTAACTTCTGCTGAAACCATCACCTTTAAAACTCAAACGATTCCTCAGAAATACACAAACTTTTCAGGAACTATTCCTTTTATCCAAGGCAAAGACTTTGAAAAAATCAATCAACAGATCCAGCAAGAGCTTTTAGCAGATGAAACGTCTCGAATTGATTTTAGTTCAGAGCAGGTTTATCAAGATCACAATTATTTAAGTATTCATATCCATTTAGAGATTGAAGGTGGTCGAAGTTATTATCGTGAAAAATACTATGTGATCGATTTAAAAAAGAAACAATTCGTGACTTTGCCACAAATACTCAAAAAATATCAATTGTCCGCAAGTCAAATTTCAAGCGAAATTGCCAAACAACTTGATCCATGTATTGAGCAACAAAAATCAGCAATCGCTGAGAATTGTGACAGCGCAGATCTGCAATATCTATATCGAGACTATGCAGAAGATCGAAAGATCATTGATCTAAAAAAAGCAGATGGTTTTTATCTGAACAAAGATATTTTAGGCATTAGTTTCGATGCTGGACCGTTTTCTGTACCTTTTGAATACAACATCAAAACCAAACAGTTAGACTAAGCACTGTGTTAATTTTATTGTTATACCTTGATTTCGCCACTTAAAAGCCCTACATCTATCTATAACTTTAGAATTGATATGGCATAAAGCATATGACATTAGAAAAGGCAACTTTGCCTATCCCCCAATTTGATCAAATCACCTTAGATCAACTTCAACACAATATTGAACAAGCCATTCAAAATGGTCAAAACTTTTTAAACGAATTGTCTCAAGTTCCTGAAACGATTCAGCAACAACTTACCGTGATTGAAACGGTAGATACACTTGAAAACAATATGAGTGAATCTTGGGGAATTTTGTCACACCTCAATGCGGTCATGAACAATGCCGAAACACGCGAAGTGTATCAAGCCTTATTACCAAGCCTCAGCGAATACTACACTCAGCTTGGTCAACATGTTGCTTTGTTCCAGACCTATCAAAATGTCTATGACAATAGTATTTTTGCTGACTTATCAGCAGCTCAACAGAGTGCAATTAAACTCGCGCTTCGAGACTTTAAGCTTTCAGGTGTAGCTTTAGAAGGTCAAGCCAAAAAACGCTATGCTGAAATTTCAGCACGTCTATCACAACTCTCGTCAGACTTTTCAAATCATGTTTTAGACTCGACCCAAGCATATCGTAAAGTTTTAACGACAGAACAGTTAAAAGGTTTACCGCAAAGTAGCATCGAATTGCTCAAACAATATGGACAGCAACGTGAGTTAGACCAACCTGTTGCTACTTTAGATATTCCATCCTATTTGGCGATCATGACCTATGCTGATGATCGGGCTTTGCGTGAAGAGCTTTACCATGCCTACGTAACACGTGCATCTGATCAAGCAATTGACACACAGTTTGACAATGCGCCGGTCATGGTTGAAATCCTGAGCTTACGTCAGGAGATGGCAAAGCTTTTAGGTTTTGACAATTATGCTGAATATTCACTTGCATCAAAAATGGCACCCGATGTTGCCACTGTAGATCAATTTCTTGTGGATTTAGCAGAACATGCGCGCACTCCAGCATTAAAAGAAGTTGATGAACTCAAAGCCATCGCCCAACAAGATGGTATCGACGAACTGAAAGCTTGGGACAGTACCTACTATTCTGAGAAACTTAAAGTTCAACAGTTCAATCTTTCTCAAGAAGATTTAAAACCTTACTTCCCAGCACCTAAAGTCATTCAAGGCTTATTCAATGTTGTAAAACGCTTGTATGGTATCCAAGTGATTGAGCGTGAAGCTCCGCTTTGGCATAAAGATGCACACTACTATGAGCTAGAAGATCAAGGGACTGTAATAGGTGGATTCTATTTTGACCTTTATGCCCGCAATGGTAAACGTGGTGGTGCATGGATGAGTGGCTTCCGCTCACGTATGCAAACCGAAACAGGTTTACAAAAACCAATTTGCTATATGGTTGGAAATTTCACCCCTCCTGTAGGTAATCAACCTGCGTTATTAACACATGATGAAGTGAATACCTTATTCCATGAGTTTGGTCATGGCTTACATCACATGTTAACCGAAGTGGATAATATCGCAGTTGCAGGAACACACGGTGTGGCTTGGGATGCAGTTGAATTACCAAGTCAATTTATGGAGTTTTGGACTTGGGACCGTGAAAGTTTAGCTTTAATCAGTGAACATATCGAATCTAAAGATACACTGCCCGATCACCTGCTTAAAGCATTGTTGGATGCACGTTTCTTCCAATCAGGTATGCAAACGTTACGTCAAATCGAATTTGCTTTATTTGACTTAACCATTCACAAGCTCACTCCTGCACTGAATGCAGAACAGATCCAAGCGACTTTAGATGATATTCGCCATAAATATGCAGTGTTAGCAACTGCACCTTATAACCGTTTCCAAAATGGGTTCAGTCATATTTTTGCAGGAGGTTATGCTGCAGGCTATTATTCCTATAAATGGGCTGAAGTTTTAGCCAGTGATGCTTTTGACCGTTTTGAAAATGAAGGTGTTTTTAACACCCAGACTGGTCAAGAATTTCGTAAGGCAATTCTTGCAGTTGGCGGAAAAGATACAGCACTTGACGCATTTATCAATTTCCGTGGTCGTGAGCCAAAAATAGATGCATTATTGCGTCATCAAGGTTGGACGAATAGCTAAAAAAACGCTTAAACTAACGGTCAAAATTGTTTAAAGTGTGGTGGGTGTATGAATATTAAACGTCGTTTCATTGCTGGTGCAAAATGTCCGAAATGTGAAGCGATGGATCGTATTGTAATGCTCACCCAAGGCGATGCTGAATGGATTGAATGCATCGAGTGTGGTTACTCTGAAAATCGCCCTACTCATGTAGATGCGCCTGAAGAGCCAGCCATACCTGATGAAATTGGGGTGATTCAATTCAAGCCTCGCTCTTCAAAATAAATTGGATCTTATAAAATGTATGTAGAAGAAAGAAATAATTCAAAATTAATGTGGATCATTGCAGGTGGCTTAATTGCGGTTATTTTATTAGTTGCTGTTTTTTTCTGGTTGAATCACTCATCCGAAACGACACAAAATAATGAACAAACTCATCAAACTGCACCTGCCAAAAAAGTACCAGAAACTGCTCCAGTTACCGCACAGCCCGCTGAGCAAAGCGCTTCTGCAACCAATGTGGAATTAGTCAACGAAACGATTTTAAAAGATAAAGTCCCAGAGAATGCCAGTTTGGCAAAAGAGGAAGTTGCCAAGTTAGAAGACATTCAAAAACAATTGGATGATCAACAGCAGAACCTCACCTCTCAACATGCGGATGCAGATCAATTGATTAAGTTGAAAGAAGAGCAAATTAAAATATTAGAACAACAACTTGCTGCTCAAAAGCAATAAAGCGGTGGATTCATAAAAGCCTAAACAAACACACTGTTTAGGCTTTTTTATGGTCAATAAAATACATTTAAAGTGAGTCGAGTGACTGTTTATTTCGTTTGCCCCATTGAATCGGTTTTTGCATCATTTGTGCCAATAAAATTCCACACAATGTCAGACCACCACCAACCAAATGGAAAACTTGTAGCTGTTCTCCGAGCAATACCACTGCAATTAAAGCAGTAAAAACCGGCAATAAATTCATAAAAATACTATTCTTATTCGGTCCTAAATGCCTTACCCCCTCAATCCATAAATAAGACAACAAAATAGACGAGAAAATGCTGGCATATAAAATTAAAGGAATGGTGTGTTGATTCAACTGCATTTGAGAAGCAGGTAAAAAAATGAAAAAAGGTAAAACATATAGGATTGCAAAAGTAGACATCACAAAATTTGCTTGCCACGCAGGGATCGGCATTTTCCAACGCTTTAACAGAACGCCATATAGCGCATAACCGATTGATGCAATAAGCATTAATGCATCACCAAGATGCATACCTTGAGTAAACACCTGAGCAATATGTCCATGACTCAATAAGTACAAAATACCATAAAAAGACAATAAGCCCCCGATCACCAAACCATAACTCACCTGATCTTTTAAAATCCAAGTACTTAAAATAATTGTCAATAAGGGAATCAGCGCTGTGACAATCGACATATTGGTTGCGGTCGTGGTAGCAGCAGCCTGATAAGATAAAAACTGAAATAATGAGACTGATAGAAAGCCACCTAAAGCCAAGTGCTTCCAGTATTGAGCAATGACTTTACGATTTTTCCATGTCGGAATCAGAACAAAAGTACTCATCACAGCCAATGCAAAGACTAAACGATAAAATGTAATCGCTATCGGTGAAATTGCATGGCTCGCCATTTTGGACACAATGACATTTCCAGCCCAAAACAAAATGGCAAACAAGGGATAGAAATATGCTTTTTGGAACATAAGCTTCTGCCTATACAGAAAGAAGCAATCATGTTAAAAAATATTGATTTCGAGCTTGTACGACAAAATGACAAAAATTATCGAGAAAAGGACATTTTATTTATGATAGGCACAGGGTCATGTTGAAAATAAAACCAAACATTCAAATATGGAGGTAGGTCGTTGGGCAATAATTACGATCATGGATTTTTAGATTATCCTGTATATGCATTTACTGAAAACTATAGTCACGGTCATGTAGAAGATTGGCACAGCCATGATCGAGTTCAGCTCATTCATACGCTTACGGGTGTAATTCGAGTACAAACCACAGAGGGAACTTGGGTCACACCTCCTGGACGTGGCGTATGGATTCCTGCCTATCAGCTTCATGCCTTGCACATCAGTGGTGATGTACAAGCCTATGGCGTATTTATCGAGCCTGATGTACGTGATCAATTGGTGAATCATTGTCGTGTCGTGAGTATTTCTCCCCTGCTCAAAGAGTTGATTCGTCATGCCATGCAGATTCAAAGCCCAATTCAGCCACACAGTCGAGAGCAGCGATTACTTGAGTTGATTTTAGATGAAGTGGCACTACTACATGTACTGCCTTTTAATTTGCCCGAACCGCAAAATATTAAACTGCAAAAACTCTGCGTTGCTATTAAAAATGATCTGGCTCAGGATTGGAGCTTAGCGCATGCCGCAGCACTTTTGCATATCAGCCCCAAAACCCTTACACGACATTTTCAAAAAGAAACCCAAATGTATTTTAGTCATTGGGTTCGCCAAGCCCGCTTGATGCAAGCAATGATTGATCTCGCAATGAATAAGTCAATTTTCAATGTTGCTTTAGATTTAGGTTATGACAGTGCAAGTGCTTTTAGTGCCATGTTTAAACGAGAGACCAGTTTAACGCCCAGTGAATATATTCAACAATTTCAGTCTGACTCACTCTAAACACGGTCATCAAGTTTTAGCACAATCATCGACATATCGACTACAGCTATTTATAAATGTTCGCTTTAACTTTTTTGCTCAAATATATCAGCACTTAAAAGCTGTAATTTCTCCACATAATACATACCATCAAAAAAAGCGCCCTAAGGCGCTTTTTAATTGTGGTCATTACTTCGCACTATACCAATCAAATAGATTAAATAAGTAAGGTGCATAGGTCACGATCATTAAGGCAGAGAACAAGACCACGATTGGTAAGATCCAACGCTCATAACGATAATAGAAGCTGGTATATTTTGCTTTCGCTTCAGCGTCAGCGGCGGCGACTTCAGCATCGCCCACAGAGAGCCTCGTCAGCAAATGATTCAGTGCAACTGGTGGCGTCACATAACCGAACTCGAATGCAACCAATACAATCATCCAGAAGTGGATTGGATGGATACCATTATCAAATGCAACTGGCGCAATCGTTGCAGCAACCAGAATCACCGCGCCGAATGGATCTGTCGTCATACCAATCATTGCAAGCAATAACGCCATAAAGCCAAGCGTTACCAAGATACTGCCCAGATGCGTTGGAACCATGGTCACGATTTCGCTACGCTCAATCAAACCACCCACACTTGCAGACAATGCCATCAGGATAATCAGCGCACCAATATGTCCTACACTCTCAGAAGTCGCAAAACGAATCGCACTGCGGAAACCACGCTTAGTTTCTGCGGTATCTCCATGCTCACGCAAGTACTCTGAATTCTTTTCATGTTCCAGTGCAAGTGCTTTATTTGGATTTTCCGGAATTGGTAATTTATTGCCAAATAATTTATCAAACAAAATAAATGCCAACAGCATGATTGGAAGAATAACAGGTGCAGTAAACTCATCCATTTGCGTGTCTAAACCGAACTTATAGAAGCCGATCACAACTGCAACAATCAAAATATATGGGATCACAGGTAAAAATGCGCGCAACATACCTGGAACTGCAACTTTTGGTGAGTTAATGCGGAATTTATTCTCTGCAAGGAACAATGACACCCCGAGGAAAATAAATGCAGTTAACCAGAATACATAGATACCGTGATCAAATAACTCATCAGAAGTGACATGGCGGCTATCAAGCATCGAAATTAAAATCACCAACAGACATGGACGTAATACCACACCCAATGAACCTGACATTGCTGAAACAGCCAATGCATATTGACGGCGTGCACCAGAATTCCATACTTCTTTATAGATGATCGCACCCGCGGCAACAACGAAGATACCCGATGCGCCAGTATAGGCTGTAGGAATTGCAGCACCAATCAAAATGATCCAAGTCAATGTTTCTGGCGCCAAGTTCCAAGGACGTAAAATCGCCAAGAACAAGTCCATGACTCGGGTTTGAGTTAGTAACATCCCCGCCCAAATGAACAGCGCTAAGTTCAGGAAGATATTAGAGAACTCAGTCAATAAGCCAAGGTAAATCCCTTGTCCCATTGGATAGTCCATAAAGAATGTAAAGGCAATACCCGTTACAATCGCCATGAAGGCATATAAAGGAATGCTGAGCAGTGCTAGTCCAAAATTCCCACCTTCTTCGGCTGTTTCAGGTGTGCGGAATAATTTATACAGGCTAATCACAGTGAGGACGGTAAATAGAATCATCCACAACCAGTAGACACCGATGGTTTCCAGTGTAGATTCTACACCTGAGTTTTGTACGGAACGATACTGGCTAATTACCGAGAAACTGAGCAATGCATTACCAAGCACCATTGCAACGTTATAAACTTTAAAATCAAGTTTGGTTCGTGCAGGGCGTAAACCAATATGATGCATTTTTAATGATGCTGTGATTGCAGCAATCACTACCATCAAAATTAAAATCAGGACGCGATGTTCAGAGCCCCATTTCAATATCCAGAAAAAGCCCGTTTCCATTGAACGATAAGTACGAATGGATGGATGATCTTCCATATGCTTCATTGACTTATCATAGAACGCATATTTTTGTTCACAATCAGTCTGGGCTGAAACAAATGACGCTCGGACATCCGCCTCAGGTGTTAACCCGAAAAACGCAGCATCAGGATCACTGGCTTCCTGTTGCATTTTTTCTTTTACCAGCTTATCGATGTCTAGATTGCGATCACATGAAGGTTGTTTTGGTTCGGCACGTAAAAAGGAATATTGCATTCCTATTTTTTCGTCTCCATACAGGCGTTCGCCTAAACGGAGCATTTGCCCATGGATCATATCCCCTGTCCCAATAATCAAGGTCAGCAGGAGTAGAATAAGGATGGAAAAGGTTGAGAACCACTCATTCCAGAGATAACTGAGTAGACCTAATCCCGATCTATTATTTACAGGTTCTTGCATTGTTATTCCAGTTTTAAAACCACTATGCAATTGCTTGCATAACTTATCTTTATTATTAGGTCAGAGGTAAAATCCTTTACCAATACCCATTCCTATCGGTACATCTTAAATTTGCCGTAATTTTCCTAGAAAAAACATGACAAAGATTAATTTTTTTGGCGACCTTTTTGTCAACTCACCTCTAAATTTATAATTTAATATGAGAAAAAATCAGTGTTTATCTATTATTCTTACTAAAATACGCTGAATGCCTGAAGAATCAAGAACAAAAGCAGATCAAAATTAATCAATTGTAAGAAGTTAATATTTTTGTCTCCCCTTACAATATTACCTATTCTTTAAAACATTAAAATGAAAAACCAAAGTTAAAATTGAACAAATACTGCCAAAAATGACACCTAGTAAATGAGCCTGCGTCAATACAGGATGACCAATCAATTGTTCTGTTTGTAGAGCGCCAAAGCGATATTCCCAAGCTATTTTTCCAAGGATGAGTAAGAGTAGCAATGCAGCAAATTTACGTTCCTTTGGTTGTTGCAAACTCACAATTGCACAAAAAATAAATAAACCATGCAAAACACCTGACAAGCCTGCATAAGCGAAAATCTGAGGATAGAATAGATAGAAACAAAGACTGAGTAAAGGTGATAAAACCAGCAATAACAAGATTAAGACTTTTTGTTGAATGTTGGGAAATAGCAAAGGGAGACATGCCAAAGCCAACACATTTAAGCCATAATGAATCCATCCCACATGTACCCAATGCCCTGTCCACCAACGCCAAGGTTGAGTCAGAAATAAGTCTGATTGATAAATCAAGGCATTTTGAAAAAGCTGAAGAACTGCAAAAAAAGTGATGCTTAAACCAATAAACCAAAAATTCTCATTATGCTTCTGTTGGACCATGCGACACCATAAAAAAGAAGAGCTATTGCTCTTCTTTGATTCTAACCAATCTATTCATTAGAAAGAAAATGAATGTTATGGATTATTTGCGGGTTCTTCTGTAGATGGAGCAGGATCTTCTGTTGGCGCAGGTAAGTCATTGAATAACTCGTCATCACCAGAGGAAGCTTGTTCATCCCAGAAAGTAGACATACCATCATCTGGCGCACGTACACCTGTGTTTTCAGTCCAGTAACGATCTGCGATACCTTGGATCATCTGACCTGCCATACCATCTAACAATCTAAATTCAGGGTTAACAGGCTTATCATCAGCACGAGATGCAGCATAAGCTTTTAACGCAGATCGCAATTTTGCGTCATCACCGCTGGCTTGAGCAGCCACAGCATTCATTGCAAATGCCAAACGAACGCCTTTTTGTTCTGCAATTTGCATAGATTGTTGTAAGGTTTGTGTCGGATCTGGCTTACCATCTCCTGCACCTGGTAACAAGATCCAAATTACAGCACGGGTCGCCATTGGCGCACCCCAGAATTTGTTATTGTCTAAACATGTCATACCACGTTCAACAATTGCAGCAATATCTTTAGGCACATTCACTGCACCGCCAGAGTTAATATCATTGGTCATAGCCTGCAAGCCACTCAGTAAACCAATGAGATAGATGGTTTGATCTAAGTCCTTACGCATGGTTGGACAAGAGTCACCCAAGGTATATTTATATTTGGCTTGCCAACGTTCTGCAAATAACTGATAACCCGTGTATTGGCGTTCTGCTGCCAATGCTGCCCAGCGCTTTTGTTCTACACGCGCATCTTGCGCTTCTGTGACTTTACCGTCTTTGGAAGCACGTAAATATCTGAGTTCAGCATCCAAGGCGCGATTTTCTGCACACATTCCCGCAGCGGAATAGAGTAATACTGCCATACGGGTTGGATCTGCCCCCATATCTTTAGTTGCCATGATTGCTGGAGTTAATGCATTGCCAGAATTACACGCCATATCAGTATCATTTCCCGCCAAAATTGGTGGAACGATATGCTTTTCACTAAATCCAAGTGCAACATTGGCACCTGATTTAACGACATATGAGCATCCTGATAATACAGACGAAGCAATCACAGCGGTCAGCATCAATTGACCAAATTTACGGGCCTTAGACATACTCCTGTCCTCTATATAATTGTGTTTATATCCTTTTTAAATAACAATATCAGATGCATTCTCTGAATAAAAGAGTAATTGCTCTAATTCTATCTGAACAATTTGACAGACTTCCTTGTGTATTCAATTGACCTGATCTTTTTTTTATAGAAATTTTAGGCAAAAAAAAGTAGCATTGCGACGGTTCAGCACATGCTACTTATTAAAAGGTAAACTCTATTGAGAGAGCTTATTGGTTTTAAACTTACTCGCGTTAACTTTGTTATCGTGAGCCTTTTCAATCTGTTCCCTCAGCATAGTTCCTAGTCTTCCAAATATAATTGCAAGCATGATTGCAACCACTAAGAACCAAAACGTATGAATTTCACCCATTTGGAAATTCCTCCTCGCTGTTGGTATTTTTAATTTACAGGTAGAAGTATGTTTTTGAAGAGATAATTGTCAGACAATTGCTGAATTGCACAATTTTTTATCCTTTTGGTCTAACAATGTGAACTAGATTGCCATTTTTTTAATTAAGAAATTGTTTTATCAGGATTAAATTTAACTTTAAAAATTTATATTTGTCAGACAATTATTGAAGTTTGACCCGAGATTTCAAAGATTTCCACGCCAAAATACTCATTTGATCCTGCCAAATAATCAAATTCGCATGTTTTTTTTCATTAAAATACACCACAACATAAAAACTATGATCAATCATGTGTTTGATCTGCACATGCTGTGCTTGTTGTAAATCCGTATATTGAATCACCCATTCAGCTAAATCCAATTGTGCCAAACTTTTTACCTGCCGATGTTTTCTCAACCATTTTAAACTGAGTAATCCCAACAACAGTAACAACAAACACAACCAAATATTCAAAATTTTCAGCCACAGAATAAACATCAATGCTAGGCATAAAAGCTGAAAACCCAGTGCAATCCGACTGGGTCTTAATTCATATCGCTGATGTTGACTTGATTCAGCCATGAACATAATGTTTTAACTTATTGATCAATACTCTTAACTCTGGACGTGGTGGTTCAGAAACCTCCATAAACCAATCAAGTAGGTCTGGATCTTCTTGATCAACCAATTCTTTAAATAAGGCTTTTTCTTGTGCATCCGCTTGTAAGTAATATTGTTTTACATAAGGGTCAAAATAAACATCAATCTCTTTTAGACCACGACGTGCGCGATAAATCACCTTACGCTCTTCTAAACTCATTTCTTCTGACATTTTTTACCCCAATGATTCAGTTCTGGCTTAGTTTACCTTATTCAACATTATTTTCGCGCTAAATTCTTTGAAATGACCAAATTCATCATTTAAAAATAAGTTTTGAGCATTCATCTCATTGCGGCAATTCGACATTTCACCTAATTTCAACTCACTAAAACTCATATGGATATTATAAAAATGCAATCAGGTGCAATTCGACCTCTAAGCAATATGTTGCCACGCCAATTATTTAATTCAGATCACGAGGCTTTTCGTGAAACTGTACGAAAATTTTATGAAAAAGAAGTTGTACCGAATATTGCAAAGTATGAGCAACAACAACATGTCGACCGTGACTTGTGGAATAAGGCTGGTGAACTGGGTTTACTTTGTGCAACCATGCCTGAAGAATATGGTGGTTATGGAGTTGATCGCCTATACAGCATGATCTTAATTGAAGAACAAGCCTATGCGATGGATTCTTCAACTGGCTTTTCTCTACATTCAGATATCGTTGCCAACTATATCAATAATTTTGGTAATGAAGCGCAAAAGAAACATTGGTTGCCTAAAATGGCATCTGGTGAAACCGTCACTGCAATTGCAATGACTGAACCGGGTACTGGATCTGACTTGCAAGGTGTTCGCACTACAGCCGTTTTGGATGGTGATGAATATGTCATCAATGGTTCTAAGATCTTTATTACCAATGGTTATCTTTGTGATATGGCAATTGTGGTCTGTAAAACAGGCAATTCTGATAAAGGTTCGGCAAACCTATCCTTAATTATCGTTGAAGCAGACCGTGCTGGATTTACCAAAGGCAAACCCCTCAATAAAATTGGGATGAAAGGTCAAGACACTTGTGAATTGTTCTTTGAAGATGTGCGAGTCCCGAAAGAAAACCTTTTGGGTATGGAAGGTATGGGCTTCATCATGCTCATGAAAGAGTTGGCTTGGGAACGTATGTTGGTGGCAATTATTTGTCAGGCGGGTGCAGAAGCCGCACTGGCGCATACCGTTCAATATACCAAAGACCGTAAAGCCTTTGGTAAACCGATTGGTGCATTTCAGAATACCCGTTTCAAACTTGCAGAAATGCGCACAGAAATTGATTTCTGCCGTGCTTATCTTGATCGTTGTATGGAATTACAACTTCAAGGAAGCTTAGGGGTCGATGCTGCAGCAGCGGCAAAATATAAAATTTCTGAACTATTTTCAAATGTTGTCGATGAATGTCTACAATTGCATGGTGGCTATGGCTATATGATGGAATATCCAATTGCTCGTGCATATATTGATAATCGTGCAAATCGGATTTATGCGGGCACCAATGAAATTATGAAAGAACTCATTTCACGCTCCTTATAATTGAAATGTTCTGATCAAGGAGCTTCGGCTCCTTTTTCTATAGCCAAGCTTTTTATAATTAAATTTTATCATCACATAAAAAAGGAGCTTACGCTCCTTTTTATTTCCAAATTAAATTAGGAAACCAGTTTAGGCTTTTTTGCTGCTTGCGCTTCCCGTTTGTGAAACTTTAAAACCCCATCATCAAACTTGGCATTTTTAAGCTCTTTACGATCTGC
This sequence comes from Acinetobacter sp. Ag2, assembly GCF_001005515.1. Classification (NCBI taxonomy): domain Bacteria; kingdom Pseudomonadati; phylum Pseudomonadota; class Gammaproteobacteria; order Moraxellales; family Moraxellaceae; genus Acinetobacter; species Acinetobacter sp. Ag2. The sequence continues at coordinate 113,447 of NZ_LBNA01000053.1, read as the reverse complement.
AAGATAATTATTGGTCACTTTCCAAGGCGCATGTTTACCTTGTTTTGGCATAACATCCGCAGCACGTGCGATATAGCCCGAGCTTAAGCTACCCATCACAGTATCTTCCATTAACTCTGTTGCATCACCTTGAGGAATCACTTCATCATAGCCTTTCTTGTCCATATAATTGACCAGACGACAGATATATTCTGCTGCAATATCAACTTTCAATGTCCATGATGCGTTGATATAACCAATAATCATCGCCATGTTTGGCACATCGCTGACCATCACACCCTGATACAACATATGTTGAGAAGTATTCATTGGCTTATTATCAATAGTAGCTTTAATACCACCTAAAATTTGAATTTCTAAACCTGTTGCCGAAACAATGATGTCTGCATCTAAATGCTTACCAGACTTGAGCTGAATACCTGTTTCAGTGATTCTTTCTATATGATCGGTTTCCACACTGGCTTTACCCGAACGTAAGGTTTTAAATAAATCACTGTCTGGAACAACACATAGACGTTGATCCCAAGGATTATAACTAGGTGTAAAATGCTTAATATCTGTTGTTGAGCCTTTTAACTGACGTTCAATTCGATTCAGTAAAAAACTTCTAACAATTTTTGGTTGGCTCTGTGCCAAAGCATATAAACCACGTTGAATGCCAATGTTACGTGCGCGAGTCAATTTATAGGCAATATCTTCTGGTAAAACTTTACGCATCTTGTCATAAACAAAATCAATTGATGGAATAGACGCAACATAAGTCGGTGAGCGTTGTAACATGGTCACATGACCTGCTCCACCTTTAGCCATTGCAGGAACTAAAGTAATGGCAGTTGCCCCACTACCAATAATCACTACTTTTTTACCTGTGTAATCTAAGTTTTCTGGCCAAAATTGTGGATTAACGAATTCACCTTTAAAATCATTTTTACCTGGATAGTCGGGTTGATACCCTTGATCGTAATTATAATAACCTGTACAGCCAACTACGAAGTTTGCGACCCAAGTTTGTAATTTTTGATTTTCATCTTCAATTTCTACAATCCATTTTTTAATTGAAGAATCATAATTTGCAGTACGCACACGATGATTAAAATGAATTTTATCTTTTAACTTAAACTCTTCAACAACTTCTGCAACATAACCTTTGATTGATGCGCCATCAGCTAATACATTGGCTTTTTGCCATGGTTTAAAATTAAAACCAAATGTAGACATATCTGAGTCAGAGCGAATACCAGGATATTTAAATAAATCCCACGTACCACCGAAGCTTGCACGACGTTCAATAATTTCAAATGAACGTTGTGGCGAGTTTTTAGAAAGATGTGCAGCAACACCGATACCAGAGATACCTGCGCCAACGATAAGAATATCAACTTGCTTTTCCATGTTCTTTTTATAACCTTTTTAAGAGTACATTTTTATTAAAGCATAAATTTGACAATACACAATGTCAAGTTTGAATTTTTCTGACGAAATTTATGTCAATTGAGGACAAATTTAAAAAATTGTCTAACAATACAGGCACAAAAAAAGGTCGGTGAGACACCGACCTTTTTCGAACAACCGATTGTTCTATGACGTAAGTAATTAGTTTACTTCACGATCCACAAGCTCTACATAAGCCATCGGCGCAGCATCACCTGCACGGAAACCAGCTTTAAGAACACGTAGATAACCGCCGTTACGTTCTTTGTAACGAGGGCCAAGAACGGTAAATAATTTACCAACTGTTGCTGCTGAACGAGTACGAGCAAACGCTAAACGACGGTTTGCTACAGTATCGTTTTTAGCTAAAGTGATTAAAGGCTCAGCTACACGACGTAACTCTTTTGCTTTAGGCACAGTCGTTTTGATTAACTCGTGCTCAAACAAAGAATTCGCCATGTTTTGGAACATCGCTTTACGATGGCTGCTGGTACGGCCTAATTTCACACCACTATTACGATGACGCATGGTGATAGTCCTACTTAATTAACGGCTACGATAGGCGAAACGATCGTCCATACGGAGACTAGCTGGTGGCCAGTTCTCTAAACGCATGCCGAGCTGTAAGCCCTTAGAAGCCAGAACATCTTTGATCTCAGTAAGCGATTTCTTACCAAGGTTAGGAGTTTTAAGCAACTCAACCTCAGTACGCTGTACTAGATCACCAATGTAGTAAATATTTTCTGCTTTCAAACAGTTAGCAGAACGAACAGTAAGCTCTAGATCATCAACTGGACGAAGCAAGATTGGATCAACTTCTTCACGTGGCTCTTGAGCAACTGGAGCTTGATCTTTCTGAAGATCAACAAAAATTGCAATTTGTTGTTGCAAGATTGTTGCCGCTTTGCGGATCGCTTCTTCAGGATCTACTGTTCCATTTGTTTCAAGATCAATGATCAGCTTATCAAGGTCAGTACGTTGTTCCACACGAGCGTTTTCAACTGTGTAAGACACACGTTTGATTGGGCTATAAGAAGCATCTAACTGTAGACGACCTACAGGGCGCGTTTCACCTTCAGGGAAACGTGAGTCAGAAGTTTCATAACCACGACCTTGAGAAACTTTCAAGCGCATTTTTAATGAGCCTGAAGCACTTAAAGTACCGATCAAATGTTCAGGGTTAACCACTTCAACATTATGCGGTAAGCGAAGATCAGCAGCAGTTACATCGCCAGGACCTTGCTTTTCCAATGTTAAATATGCTTCGTTTTGATCGAACAGCTTAATAGACAATCCTTTTAGGTTCAGCAAGAGCTCGACGATGTCCTGCTGCAAGCCTTCTAAAGTACTGTACTCGTGCTCGACACCCTCTATTTCAACTTCTACCACAGCAGCGCCAGGTAAAGAAGACAATAGGATGCGACGTAAAGCATTACCAAGAGTATGACCGAAGCCACGCTCTAATGGTTCAAGAATCACTTTTGCCGAGGTCCCGCTTGCCGCTTCGACCTTGATCGCTTGCGGAGTTAGAAACTCGTTTGCAGTACGCGTCATTATTGCTACCTCAAGGATTATTTAGAATACAATTCTACAATCAAGCTTTCGTTGATTTCAGCAGGTAAATCAGAACGATCAGGTGCAGCTTTAAATGTACCTTCAAGTTTTGAATGATCTACGTCAATCCAAGCAGCTGTGCCACGTTGAGCAGCTAATTCAATTGCGTTTTTAATACGTAATTGTTGTTTAGCGCTTTCGTGAACTGCAATCACGTCACCCGCTTTAACTTGGATAGACGCGATGTTAACACGACGACCATTTAAAGTGATTGAACGGTGAGATACCAGCTGACGAGCTTCTGCACGTGTAGAACCAAAACCCATGCGATAAACAACGTTATCGAGGCGGCTTTCAAGCAATTTCAACAAGTTTTCACCAGTTGCGCCTTTAACACGAGCAGCTTCTTTGTAGTAATTACTAAATTGACGCTCTAAAACACCGTACATACGACGTACTTTTTGTTTTTCACGTAATTGTAGTGAATACTCAGATTGTTTAGCACGGCTTTGGCCATGTTGACCAGGAGCTTTAGCAGATTTTTTTGTTTTGACGTCAAAAGGTTTAACGCCAGATTTTAATTGCAGGTCTGTCCCTTCGCGGCGAGAGAGTTTGCATTTTGGACCAATATAACGAGCCATGAATGTTTCTCCTTACACGCGACGTTTTTTAGGTGGACGGCAACCGTTGTGCGGAATCGGAGTCACATCGGTAATGCTGTTAATTTTATAACCCACTGCACCTAATGCACGAACCGCAGATTCACGACCTGGACCAGGACCTTTAACAAGGACGTCCAAGTTTTTCAAACCGTAATCTAAAGCAGCTTTACCAGCAACTTCAGCAGCTACCTGAGCAGCAAACGGAGTTGATTTACGTGATCCACGGAAGCCTTGTCCACCTGAAGTAGCCCAAGCCAATGCATTACCTTGACGATCAGTAATCGTAACAATGGTGTTATTAAAAGAAGCGTGAATGTGTGCAACACCTTCAGAGACGGTACGGGTGACCTTCTTGCGTGTGCGAGTATCTTTAGCCATCTTTTAGCTTCCAGAAATCTTATTTCTTAATAGGTTTGCGCGGACCTTTACGGGTACGTGCGTTAGTTTTGGTGCGTTGTCCACGAACAGGCAAGCTGCGACGATGACGAAGACCGCGGTAGCAGCCTAAATCCATTAAACGTTTAATGTTCATGGAAATTTCGCGACGTAAGTCACCTTCGGTAGGAACCTTAGCAACTTCAGCACGAATCGCATCAAGCTGAGCGTCATCTAATTCACGGATTTTAGTCGTAGTTGCAATACCAGCAGCAGCTAAGATACTCTTAGCAGTGTGGCGACCAATACCAAAAATATACGTGAGAGAGATAACAGCATGCTTGTTATCCGGAATGTTTACACCGGCAATACGAGCCATTCAAATTTCTCCAAAAAGGCAGTAGAGATAATCAACCGCCCCACAAAAATCTTGAGGGGCGGATAATAACCTAATTAGCCTACTGAAATCAACAGGTCTTAATTAAATTAACCTTGACGCTGCTTATGACGAGGTTCTGCGCTGCAAATTACGCGAATAACCCCATTACGACGGATAACTTTACAGCTACCACAAATTTTCTTTACAGAAGCTTGTACTTTCATGATGAAACCTTCTAAGTGCGCTTATCCCTTAGGATGAGCAGTCGTTTTTCTCATTAACGATTGATTGTCATATTGATGCGAAGTGAGATGGGCTTGAAGCTGAGCCATAAAGTCCATCACAACCACAACCACGATAAGCAATGAGGTACCACCCAAATGGAATGGAATACCGAAAGAGCTTTGTAAAATCATCGGCATTAAACAGATGACCGTGATATAGATTGCACCAATAAACGTCAAACGATTAAGAATATGATCTAAGTAACGAGCAGTTTGCTCACCTGGGCGAATACCAGGTACGTAAGCTCCACTGCGTTTCAAGTTCTCTGATACTTCTTTCGGGCTAAATACAAGCGCCGTATAGAAATAACAGAAAAAGATAATTAACGCACCGAAGAGCACTAAATACAACGGTTGTCCAGGCGATAATACCAATGCCAAATCTTGTAGGCTACGTTTTACAATTCCTGCATTTGGATCAGCACTGCCTAACCATTGTCCTAAACTTGCAGGGAACAACAATAACGAACTTGCGAAAATTGCTGGAATTACCCCTGCCATGTTGATTTTCAATGGCAAATGCGTTTGCTGTGCAGTAAATACACGACGACCTTGCTGTTTTTGTGCATAGTTTACAGGTATGCGACGTTGAGCTTTCTCAATAAACACAATTGCGGCTAAAACAGCAACTGATAGCAATCCAAATACAGCCAAACCAATAAGACTGGATTGACCATTATCTACCGAAGTAAATGCTTGAATCACTAAGTTCGGTAAACCAGCAACAATACCTGCAAAGATAATCATTGAGATACCGTTACCAACACCACGTTCAGTAATCTGTTCACCTAACCACATCAGGAACATAGTACCTGCAACCAACGATGTTAGTGCTGGAACGTAAAAAGCCAGTCCTGAAGTCAAAGTAATCCCTTGACTAATCAGACCAGCACACATCCCGATACCTTGAACCAATGCAAGCAATAGAGTGCCGTAACGCGTATATTGATTGATCTTACGCTTACCTTGCTCGCCTTCTTTCTTCAATGCTTCTAACGAAGGAACCACTGTAGACATTAACTGCACAATAATGGATGCAGAAATGTATGGCATGATCCCTAACGCAAGAATGGACATTCGTTCTAATGCTCCACCCGAGAACATATTAAACAAACCTAAGAAAGTACCTTCATTAGCTTTGAAAAAACGTTCTAGAGCAACATTATCAATACCTGGCAGCGGAATATGCGCTCCTAGTCGAAAGACCACCAATGCGCCAATCAAGAACATTAATCGGCGAATAATTTCACGGTATTTCACGTGAAATGGCTGACCTTTCATCATGTTAACATGACCTGTAGAACTAGGAGACATAGTCACTCGCGATTACTCCTCGACTTTACCGCCAGCAGCTTCAACAGCAGCTTTAGCGCCTTTAGTCAATGCAACACCTTGAACAGTGAATGCACGAGTGATTTCACCAGAAAGAACGACACGAGCACGTATCATATCTTTACGTACTACATTCGCAGCTTTCAAAGTTTCAAGTGAAACGATATCACCTTCAACTTTAGCAAGTTCAGACAAACGTACTTCAGCAGTTTTCAAAGCCAATTGGCTTGTGAAACCGAATTTAGGTAAACGACGATATAACGCAGTTTGACCACCTTCAAAGCCTGGACGAACGCCACCGCTTTTACGTGATTTTTGACCTTTGACACCACGGCCACCAGTCTTACCAACGCCAGAACCGATACCACGGCCTAAACGACGGTTTTCACGTTTTGCACCTTCAGCAGGTGCAAGCTCATTTAAACGCAGAGTCATGGCTTATTCCTCTACACTAACCATATAGTAGACTTTGTTGATCATACCACGGTTAGAAGGAGTATCTACCACTTCTACTGTATGACCAATACGACGCAGACCTAAACCTTGTAGGCAAAGTTTGTGATTTTTCAAACGATGCGAAGAAGATTTAGTCTGGGTAACTTTAATCGTTTTCATGATTGATTACCCTAAAATTTGTTCTACTGAAAGACCACGTTTCGCAGCAACTTTCTCAGGAGAAGTCATATCACGCAAACCGTTAAAAGTCGCGTTTACAACGTTTGCTGCGTTAGTAGAACCATAGCACTTCGTCAATACGTTACGTACACCAGCAGCTTCTAAAACCGCACGCATAGAACCACCAGCGATTACGCCAGTACCTTCTGATGCAGGTTGCATGTAAACACGGCTAGCGCCATGACGAGCATTAATAGGATGTTGTACAGTACCATCAACAAGATCAACAGTGATCATGTTGCGGCGTGCAGCTTCAAGTGCTTTAGAAATAGCAGCTGGAACTTCACGCGCTTTACCGCGACCAAAACCTACACGACCATTACCATCACCCACAACAGTTAATGCTGTGAAAGAGAAGATACGACCACCCTTAACAACTTTGGCTACACGATCAACGGCAACCAGCTTTTCAACAAGACCTTCGTTTTGTTCAACTTTAGCCATGATTAGAACTCCAAGCCGTTTTCACGAGCAGCATCAGCCAAGGCTTTGATACGACCATGATATTTAAAACCAGAACGGTCAAATGCAACTTTAGTTACACCAGCAGCTTTTGCACGTTCTGCGATTAAAGCACCTACTTTAGTAGCTGAATCTACATTACCAGTAGTTCCGCTACGTAAAGATGCATCCAAAGTAGAAGCTTGCGCTAATACTTTGCCACCATCTGCAGAAATAACTTGAGCATAGATGTGACGCGGCGTGCGGTTTACACACAAACGAGTCGCACCCAATGCACGAATGTGCAAGCGTGTGCTTTTCGCACGACGCAAACGGGATTGTTTCTTTTCGTTCATAAGAACCTCGCGCCTTATTTCTTCTTAGCTTCTTTACGAAGTACAACTTCGTCAGAATAACGAACACCTTTACCTTTATAAGGCTCTGGCGGACGATAACCACGGATTTCTGCAGCAACTTGACCTAACAATTGCTTGTTAGCTGATTTCAAAATGATTTCAGTAGCAGTCGGAGTTTCAGCAGTTACACCTTCTGGAAGAGCGTAATCGATTGGATGAGAATAACCAAGGTTAAGGTTTACAACAGTACCTTTAACCGCAGCTTTATAACCAACACCGATCAGTTGTAACTTACGTTCGAAGCCTTCGTTAACACCTTTAACAAGGTTATTAAGAACAGCGCGAGCAGTACCAGCTTGCATCCAAGAATCACGAGATTCTTTAACTGGAGCAATATGAAGTTGACCTTCTTCCTGTTTAAGCTCGACCAGCGCATGCAGGTTGAAAGACAACGTACCTTTGCTGCCTTTCACTTCGACCTGCCGGCCGTTCTGAGTAACTGCTACACCGTTAGGTACAGTTACTGGGGCTTTAGCCACACGAGACATGAGGAATCACCTATTAAGAAACAAAAGCAATAACTTCACCACCAACGCCCGCAGCACGTGCAGCGCGATCAGTCATGATGCCTTTGCTTGTAGAAACAATTGCAATACCTAAACCTTGCTTAACGCTCGGAAGTGCATCTTTACCGCGATACTGACGTAGACCTGGACGGCTTACGCGCTTCACAGTTTCGATAACTGGTTTGCCTTCAAAATATTTTAAAGTAATTGTCAAAGTAGCTTTGCCTTCAAGATCAGCAACTTCTACATTTGAAATGTAACCTTCTTGTTGAAGTACGTTTGCAATTGCAACTTTCAACTTAGAATTAGGCATAGAAACAGTTTGTTTCTTTGCCATTTGTGCGTTACGAACACGAGTTAACATGTCGGCAACGGTATCTTGCATACTCATTTATAGTCGCTCCTTACCAGCTTGCCTTAACAACGCCCGGTACATCACCTTGCATTACTGTGTCACGTAATTTGTTACGGCTTAAACCGAACTTACGGAAGTAACCATGAGGACGACCAGTTAAACCACAACGGTTACGAAGACGTACTGGAGACGCATTACGTGGTAATGCTTGTAACTTCATCATCGCTTCGAAACGTTCTTCATCAGAAGCATTTACGTTTGCAATTGTTGCTTTTAATTCAGCACGTTTTGCAGCGTATTTAGCAACTGTAGCTTCGCGTTTCAATTCGCGATTAATCATACCTTTCTTAGCCATATCGACCTCTTATTTGAACGGGAAGCCGAATGCACGGATTAGCGCACGGCCTTCGTCATCGGTGCGAGCAGTCGTAGTGATAGTAATATCCATACCACGAATACGATCGATCTTATCAAAATCGATTTCAGGGAACATGATTTGTTCCTTGAGACCCATTGAGTAGTTACCACGACCATCGAATGATTTCGCAGAAAAACCGCGGAAGTCACGAATACGAGGAATCGCAATAGAGATCAAACGATCTAAGAATTCGTACATTTGTTCGCCGCGTAAAGTTACTTTACAACCAATCGGCCAACCATCACGGATTTTAAAACCAGCGATTGATTTACGCGCTAATGTAAGAACTGGTTTTTGACCAGCAATAGCTTGCATATCCGCCAAAGCGCCATCTAACAATTTCTTGTCAGCTGAAGCCGCACCAACACCCATGTTGATGGTGATTTTAGTGATGCGAGGAATCTCCATCACATTAGCCAAACCAAGTTCTTCTTTTAACTTAGCTCGGATTTCGTCGTTATAACGTGTTTTAAGTCTGGCCATAGCCTATTTCAACCTATTACTTCGCTACCGCCACTGATTCACCATTTGATTTGTAAACGCGAGTTTTCACGCCTTCAATCACTTGGTAACCAACACGGTCAGCCTTTTGGGTTGTAGCATTTAAAATTGCCACGTTTGAAATATGAAGCGAAGCTTCTTGTGTAACGATAGCGCCTTCAGCACCTGTTGCACGGTTCGGCTTTTGATGCTTCTTAACTAAATTAAGGCCTTCAACCTTAACTTGGTCATTTGAAACAGACAAAACAGTACCCTGTTTGCCTTTTTCTTTACCTGCGATCACAATTACTTGATCGCCTTTTCTAATCTTAGCCATGATTGCCTCTATTATAGAACTTCAGGAGCCAATGAAATGATTTTCATGAACTGTTCAGTACGAAGTTCACGAGTCACTGGTCCGAAAATACGAGTGGCAATCGGAGCCTTGTTGTTGTTCAAGATAACTGCAGCATTATCATCGAAACGGATCACAGAACCGTCTGGACGACGAATACCGAATTTAGTACGAACTACAACTGCATTCATCACGTCGCCTTTTTTAACACGACCACGCGGAATTGCTTCTTTTACAGTAACTTTAATAATGTCGCCAACAGAAGCATAACGACGATGTGAACCACCAAGTACTTTAATACATTGTACGCGGCGAGCACCACTGTTGTCTGCTACGTCTAGCATACTTTCGGTCTGAATCATTGCCCTACTCCAAAACCGAGCATCACCGGTCGCAATTTCGAAAGGCTCAAAGAGTACTCGAAATTGACCGATGATGCAACAAGAACGTCTAATTACTCAGCAGCTGCTTCAATAACTTCCACTAAAGTCCAAGCTTTAGTTTTTGAAATTGGGCGGCTTTCTTTAATGGTTACAACATCACCAGTTTTAGCAGTGTTGTTCTCATCATGAGCGTGTAATTTTGTTGAACGGCGGATTGATTTGCCATACAACGGGTGTTGAACGCGGCGTTCGATAAGTACAACAATAGACTTGTCCATTTTGTCGCTTACTACTTTGCCTGTTAACGTGCGAACTGTTTGCTCACTCATTGTGCGTTCCCCTGTTTTTCGGTAAGGAGGGTCTTGATACGAGCAATAGTCTTACGAGTTAACGCAACTTCATGCGATTTACCCAATTGACCTGTTGCTTTCGCCATACGAAGACGGAATTGGTTCAACTGTTGCTCATCAAGCAAAGCTGTCAACTCTTCTACCGACTTTTCACGTAGATCTTTAGTTTTCATTACATCACCGTCTTAGTAACGATAGTGGTTTTAAATGGAAGCTTAGCAGCTGCAAGCGTAAACGCTTCGCGTGCCAATTCTTCACTAACACCATCCATTTCGTACAAGATCTTACCTGGTTTGATTTGGCAAACCCAGTATTCCACAGAACCTTTACCTTTACCCATACGAACTTCTAATGGTTTTTCAGTAATTGGTTTGTCTGGGAAAACACGGATAAAGATCTTACCACCACGTTTAACACGACGGCTAATTGTACGACGCGCAGCTTCAATTTGACGTGCAGTCATTTGACCACGTTCAATAGATTTAAGTGCGATTGTACCGAAAGATACTGTGCTACCACGATGCGCTAGACCAGTGTTACGGCCTTTTTGCACCTTACGGAATTTAGTACGTTTAGGTTGCAACATGGATTATTCTCCTTTTTCAGCAGAACGATCATTGCGACGACCACGACGCTCTTGACCTTCACCACGACCGCGACCGCGTTTAGCTGGACGTTCTTCAGCAGGAGCAGGGTTCATGACTTGTTTCATGCCACCTAAGATCTCACCACGGAAAATCCAAACTTTAACACCAATCGTACCGTAAGTAGTTTCAGCACGCATAGTTGCATAGTCGATATCAGCACGAAGTGTATGCAAAGGTACACGACCTTCACGATACCATTCAGTACGTGCAATCTCTGCACCGCCTAAACGACCAGAAACTTCAACTTTGATACCTTTAGCACCAGCACGCATCGTATTTTGAACCGCACGCTTCATAGCACGACGGAACATTACACGTTTCTCTAATTGAGAAGCGATTGCTTCAGCAACTAAACGAGCGTCTAAATCTGGGCGATCGATTTCGTTGATGCTTACTTGCGCTGGAACACCCATAATAGTGGTGAGTTCACGCTGTAATTTTTCAATGTCTTCGCCTTTTTTACCGATCACGATACCTGGACGAGCAGTGCTAATTGTTACTTTAGCAGCGCCTGTAGGACGTTCGATAAGAATATTGCTGATCATCGCGCTTTTAAGTTTTTTAGTTAAAAACTCACGAACTTGAAGATCTTTAAGCAAATATTCAGCGTATTGTTTCGGACTCGCATACCAGTTGGCGTTATGACGTTTTACAACACCAAGGCGGATACCGATTGGATGAACCTTCTGACCCATATCAAACCCCTACCTTAACGGTAATGTGACAAGTACGCTTAGTAATACGATCTGCACGGCCTTTAGCACGTGGCATAATACGTTTAAGGCTCATGCCTTCATCAACGTAAATCGTAGATACTTTAAGATCGTCAACATCTAAACTGTTATTGTGTTCAGCGTTTGCAATCGCAGATTCCAAAGCTTTTTTAACTAAAACTGCAGCTTTTTTGTTGCTGAAGTTCAAGATATTTAAAGCATGCGCAACAGATTTGCCGCGAATTAGGTCTGCAACCAAACGTGCTTTTTGTGCCGAGATAGCGGCACCGCGTAATTTAGCAGTTACTTCCATCATAGCACCTATTAACGTTTAGACTTCTTGTCAACACCGTGACCACGATAGGTACGAGTTGGCGCGAATTCACCTAATTTATGACCAACCATATGTTCAGATACGATCACTGGAACATGGTTACGGCCATTGTGTACAGAAATTGTTAAACCAACAAAATCCGGGAGGATCATCGAACGACGCGACCAAGTTTTGATCGGCTTACGGTTATTAGCCGCGATTGCCGCTTCAACCTTAGCGAACAAGTGCGCATCGACGAATGGGCCTTTTTTCAGAGAACGAGGCATTGTCAGATTCCTTTACTTGTTACTTAACGCGACGGTCGCGAATGATCATCTTAGTCGTACGCTTATTGGTACGAGTCTTGTACCCTTTAGCTTTTTGACCCCATGGGCTTACAGGTTGAATACCTTTGTTACGCCCTTCACCACCACCATGTGGATGGTCTACTGGGTTCATCGCCATACCACGAACGGTAGGACGAACGCCACGCCAGCGTGCAGCACCTGCTTTACCAAGTGAACGAAGGTTGCTTTCTGAGTTAGATACTTCACCTAACACAGCACGACATTCAACGTGTACTTTACGCATTTCGCCTGAACGAAGACGAATGATTGCGTAAGAACCGTCACGACCTAACAACTGAGCAGAAGTACCAGCTGAACGCACTAATTGTGCACCTTTACCGATTTTAAGCTCGATGTTATGTAGTGTAGAACCGATAGGCATGTTACGAAGTGGTAAGCAGTTACCTGGACGAATTGGAGCATCGTTACCAGACTGTACTTTATCACCAGCACGTAAACCTTTAGCAGCGATAATATAACGACGCTCACCGTCAGCATATTTCAATAAAGCAATATGAGATGTACGGTTAGGATCGTATTCAATACGCTCAACTACAGCAGGAATGCCATCTTTGTTACGTTTAAAGTCAACGATACGGTAGTGTTGTTTATGACCACCACCAACGTGACGAGTAGTAATGTGACCGTTGTTATTACGACCACCAGTACGTTTTTTAGCTTCAACCAACGGTGCATAAGGCGCGCCTTTGTGAAGGTGATCATGAACCACTTTCTCTACAAAGCGACGTCCTGGAGACGTTGGCTTACATTTTTGAATCGGCATAATTTTCGTCCTTATTCCGCTGCGCTTTCAGCGGTATCGCCCAAGTCAGCCATTTCAACATCTTGGCCAGCTTTCAGGGTGACGTATGCTTTCTTAACATCAGAACGACGTCCTAATGTACGACCAAAGCGCTTAGTCTTACCTTTAGTGATAGTCGTGTTAACTTTAACAACTTCTACACCAAATAATTGTTCTACTGCTTTTTTGATTTCAAGCTTGTTTGCATCAAGTGCAACTTTAAATACTTGAACACCAGCAGTTTCACCTAAAACTTGTGCTTTTTCTGAGAATACAGGTCCTTTTAGGACTTGATAGATACGTTCGTTGTTCATCCGAGTTCTACCTCAATTTTCTTAGCAGCAGCAACAGACATAACAACTTTATCGAACGCAATCAAACCAACAGGATCGATCCCAGCAGCATCAACCACATCAACGTGTGGAAGGTTACGTGCAGCTAAGTATAGATTTTCATCTACAGCTTCAGTAACGATTAATGCGCGAGTAGCGTTCAAGCCGTTTAGTTTTGCAAGCAATTCTTTAGTTTTTGGAGCTTCAACTGCAAACTCTTCAACCAATACAAGACGATCTTGGCGAACAAGTTCAGCTAAGATACATTGCATTGCACCGCGGTACATTTTACGGTTAACTTTTTGAGACCAATCTTGTGGACGAGCAGCAAAAGTTTTACCACCACCAACCCAGATTGGGCTACGAATAGAACCAGCACGAGCGCGGCCAGTACCTTTTTGACGGAATGGTTTTTTACCACCGCCAGAAACGTCTGCACGTGACTTCTGAGCTTTAGAACCTTGACGACCACCAGCTAAATAAGCTGTAACAACTTGGTGTACAAGAGCTTCATTAAATTCACGTCCGAAAGCAACTTCAGACAATTCAACAGCAGAGCCGGAAACAGTTTTTAAATTCACGTTATTTCCCCTCAGGCCTTGATCGTAGGACGAACGATAACGTCGCCACCAGTAGCACCAGGAATCGCACCTTTAACAACAAGAACTGAACGTTCTGCGTCAATAGATACAATCTCAAGACCTTGTACAGTTACGCGATCATCACCTAAGTGACCAGGCATTTTTTTACCTTTGAACACGCGACCAGGAGTCTGGTTTTGACCTGTAGAACCGATTACACGGTGAGATACAGAGTTACCATGTGTAGCATCTTGCGTACGGAAGTTCCAACGCTTAACACCACCTTGGAAACCTTTACCTTTTGATTGACCAGTAACGTCAACAACTTGACCTACTGTGAACAAATCAACACCGATAGTTCCACCAACTTCACGACCTTCAAGATCAGCTTCTGCAACGCGGAATTCTTTAACCAAACGACCAGCAGCAACACCAGCTTTCGCAAAGTGACCTTTTTGAGCGTTAGTTACGCGAGATTCGCGACGTTCACCAGTAGTGATTTGAATCGCTTGATAACCATCAGTTTCAAGCGTTTTGATTTGAGTGATACGGTTAGGATCAACCTCAATCACTGTTACAGGCACAGAAACACCAGCATCTGTAAAGATACGTGTCATACCGCACTTGCGACCGACTAAACCAATAGCCATGTGCATAAACCTCTAAAAAAGCGGCTTAATTAACTTAGAGCGTTAATTAACCGAAAGCCTTAACCCAATGCGATCTGAACATCAACACCAGCTGCAAGATCCAACTTCATCAATGCATCTACAGTTTTGTCTGTAGGTTGAACGATGTCGATCAAACGTTTATATGTGCGGATTTCATATTGGTCACGCGCATCTTTGTTCACGTGTGGCGATGTCAAAACGTTAAAACGTTCGATGCGAGTAGGCATCGGAATTGGACCACAAACTTGTGCGCCAGTACGTTTTGCTGTTTCTACGATCTCTTGAGAAGATTGATCAATTAAACGATGATCAAAAGACTTAAGACGGATACGAATTCTCTGGTTAGACATACCAGTTAACTCCAAGCCAAATATATAAAGAATCACCCTTGACGCATCTCACCCCACTAAATAAGGCAAGTGTCAAAGGCAGTGAAAATCACTAAGGTCGTGATCGATGCCACGACTGTAACGATCTGAATGACTTTCTTCGCCATTCATCCCTTCATATCGAAGGGTCGCCCATTATAACGATTGTTTAACGCTTAAGCAAATAAATTTAGATTTTTTTCGCATTATTCCAATATTGGTAAAGAAATAAAATGTTTAAGATTTAAACAAAGGTTTAAACCCTTAAAACATAGTCAATTGCATGATTCAGCAACTGGTTTCCAATGACATAATCTGCATTTGGCGTTTTTTTCAAATTGGAGAGTGACTGATTATGTATATCGCTAAATACCATTCCTTCCTCTTCATGCTCGATAAATATGTTTAAGCTATGCGGTGTAATTTCTGGATGAAACTGGAAACCCAAAACATTTTTACCAATTTGATAGAGTTGATTTGGACATGCTTGATTTTCTGCCAAGCGAATCGCACCTTTTGGAATATCAAAAGTCTCACTATGCCACTGCATGACACTGATTTGCTCAGGAAGTTGAAAGTATTCTGCAGGCACATGATCACTTTTGTTGACAAAAGTCCAGCCTAACTCTTGCACATTATTACGGCGTACATTTGCACCAAGTGCATTAGCAATTAACTGCCCACCCAAGCACAAGCCAATTGCTGGTTTCTCTGATGCCAGATAACGTCTAATCCAGCGTTTTTCCACTTTTAACCAAGGAAAGTTTGCTTCATCATTTACACTCATCTCCCCACCCATAATAATGAGCAAATCCACATCATTGACATGAGGTAATGCATCTATGTCTAATGCCGAATCTGTCGGTAAAGCAAAAAACTCTGTTGCAGTAATTTCAGCACCCATTGCCTTTAAATATTCATAGCAACTACCAAAGCCTTCACCTGCAATATGTTGAAAATAATGCACTTTAAGTTTTTTCATGTTATCACCTATTCTTGTTGTATCGACTACGCTACAAATCAAAAAACACAGTTCAACAAATGCAAAAATGAAGCCAATATCAGTTTTATTTATTATTTTTCACAAATTATTGCTTTTCGTCACCGAGTGATTATGTTTTCCTTATTTTAGTCCTGATATTTACAAAATTTGAGTATTCTTGTGAAACTAAAACCACAAACAGCTTTAATTCATTCTCCACGACAAGCACCACAGTACATCCATACAGTTCAACCTCCCTTATTTCGTGCATCAACAATCATATTCAAAAATACCGATGCACTATTTAATCGCCATTGGACTGATGATTATGACTATAGTTATGGTACCCACGGCACTCCAACAACTTTCACGTTGGCTGACAACATTGCAAAAATAGAAGGTGGTCAATATTGCTTGCTTACTCCAAGTGGGTTATCAGCCATCAACCTTGTGAACTCATGTTTTTTAAGCCATGGTGATGAAGTTTGGGTTGCAGACAATATCTATGGTCCAAACATGGAACATTTGCGCAATCTTGAACAACGCTATGGGATCATCGTCAAAGTTTATGACCCTATTTGTGCTGACTCATTTCAACCGTCTGAACAAGCAAAATTAATCTGGCTCGAAGCCGCAGGTTCAGTCACGCTTGAATTCCCAGATTTGATTAATTTAGTGAAAAAAGCAAAAGCCAAAAATATACTGGTCGCTTTGGATAATACTTGGGGCGCAGGACTGGCATTTAATGCTTTTGATTTTAGCCAAGAACATTTAGCCGTTGATATCAGCATACATGCACTCACCAAATACCCTAGTGGTGGGGGCGATATTTTGATGGGTTCTGTGGTTACACAAGATCGGGCTTTACATCATCAGTTGTATCGTATGCATGCAATACAAGGAATCTCCATATCAGGTGATGATGCTGCCCAAGTACAACGTAGTCTAGCGTCAATGCAATTGCGTTATCAGCATCAATCTCAAAGTACCTTAAAACTCTTAAACTGGTTAAAACAACAAGCGGTCTTTGCACAGGTTTTACATCCAGCGGACCCAGACAATGTGAGTCATGCTTATTGGAAAGAAACTTGTGAAACTCAGCAAAGTGCTGGACTCGTCAGCGTGATCTTCAAATCCGAATTCGATCTCGCGGCAGTTCGTAAATTTTGCGATCAGCTTCAACTATTTAAGCTCGGATTTAGCTGGGGCGGTCCAGTAAGCCTTGTGATGTTGTATCAACTTGACCAGATGCGTCAGCTAGCACGTCCACATTTACAACAAGGAATCTTGGTGCGTTTTTGTATTGGATTAGAGGATCCAGAAGATTTAATCTATGATATTCAAACAGCTCTTCAGGCGATTTCAATTTAATTTATATCTGATATTTTTTTAATATAGCGCTTTAATAACTTCACGTATCGCTTTTGATACGTGAAAACTTTTTATCATTGAACACAGATTTACAACATCATCATTTTATGCAATTTTGTATAACAATAAGCATATAAATACCGAGTCAAATGAATAAGATTCGAACTTAGATCAAAGCTATAGGAATAACAATGGGCACACCAATCGTCATTGCAAAAAAGACCTCAGATTCCACTCAAGATATTGTTCTACACTCACAATTTGCCAATCGTCACGGACTCATTGCAGGTGCGACAGGTACTGGTAAAACCGTAACCCTAAAAGTGCTCGCTGAAAGTTTTTCCAGAATTGGTGTTCCAGTATTTCTTGCTGATGCCAAAGGTGATGTATCAAGTATTGCCAAAGCTGGCTCAAGCAATCCTAAATTCGATGAACGCATTAAAAGCTTAGGTATAGACAGTATTCCTTTTGCCGCATCACCAACCATTTTTTGGGATTTATTTGGCGAACAAGGACATCCTATTCGCACCACCATTTCAGAAATTGGTCCCTTATTGTTGGCTCAAATGTTGAATTTAAATGATACCCAAGAAGGTGTGCTT
Source organism: Acinetobacter sp. Ag2 (assembly GCF_001005515.1). Taxonomy (NCBI): domain Bacteria; kingdom Pseudomonadati; phylum Pseudomonadota; class Gammaproteobacteria; order Moraxellales; family Moraxellaceae; genus Acinetobacter; species Acinetobacter sp. Ag2. The sequence continues at coordinate 95,322 of NZ_LBNA01000053.1, read as the reverse complement.
TCAGCTGTGTTCCGTGTTGCAGACGATCAAGGTTTATTATTGATTGATTTTAAAGATTTAAAAGCCATGTTGACTTATGTCAGCGAAAATGCTGCTGACTTAAAAGCTGAATATGGCAATCTCTCTCCAGCCAGCTTAGGTGCAATCCAACGTAATTTATTGGCTTTAGGAGATCAAGGCGGACAGCGTTTTTTTGGTGAACCAAGCCTAGACATTATGGACTTTATTCAAACTGATTCAAATGGGCATGGCTACATCAACCTATTGGCTGCGGATAAGCTGATGAATACACCAAAGCTTTATGCAACCTTTTTGCTGTGGATGCTTTCAGAGTTATTTGAAAAGTTGCCTGAAGTCGGTGATTTAGACAAACCTAAATTGGTATTCTTTTTCGATGAAGCTCATTTATTGTTTAATAATGCCAGTCCAACATTGCAAGAAAAAATCCAACAAGTGGTTCGTCTGATTCGTTCAAAAGGCGTGGGTATTTATTTCATCACTCAAAGCCCACTAGATATTCCTGAAAATGTATTAGGGCAATTGGGAAATCGGGTACAACATGCATTACGTGCATTCACCCCCAAGGATCAAAAAGCAGTAAAAACAGCTGCAGATACTTTCCGTACCAATCCTGAATTCAAAGTTGATCAAGCCATTACAGAGCTGGCAGTTGGTGAGGCACTCATTAGTTTTCTGGATGAGCAAGGCACCCCCCAAATTGTAGAGCGTGGTATGGTTATGCCACCCTACTCCTCTTTTAGCCCAATCACACCTGAAGAACGTAAAGCTCTGATGGCACAAAGTATTGTGGCGGGTGTTTATGACAATGAAGTGGATCGTGACAGTGCCTATGAAATGCTTCAACGTAAAGTGACCGACAACACACAGCAACAAGTTGCCTTTGAAGCTGCCGCACAACAAGCCAAACAATTGGAAGAACTCGCAAAACAGCAACAAGTCCTAGACAAACAACAAGCCAAAGAGCAAGAACGTTTACAAAAAGAAGAAGCCAAAGCCGCCGCTGCTCGTGCCAAACTGACGCAGGATGTCATTGGTACATTTGCCAAGAGTGCAGCCAGAACACTTGGCGGTCCAACAGGACAAAAACTGGTACGTGGCTTATTAGGTTCGTTATTTGGTGGGCGTTAATTCTTTTAAACACATCTATGAGGAGCGTTAACGCTCCTTTTTATTTCCCATGCTTTAACCACATATATTACTTATTTTGATATTTGCTTTTTCCTTATCATTTGCTCCGAACTTATATAAGAACTTTCATGAAAATCTAAAAATAAATTAAGTTATTTCAAGCAATAAGGCTTAATCTTAAAATAAACCATAATTATTTTATGTCTTTTCAAATAGATGTATTGCAAATATTTTTAATAAGATGTATTTTAAATACATCTTATTAAGCCAGATAAAAAAGGTCTAGCCAATGACTCCACAGCATATTGAACTTGTAAAATCTACAGTCCCTGTACTTCGTGAAAATGGTGTTGCATTAACCAGCTATTTTTATAAAAGAATGTTGGGTAATAATCCTGAGCTGAACAATATTTTCAACTTAGATAGTCAAAACTCAGGTCGCCAACCTCGTGCACTTGCAGCAGCAGTTTTGGCTTATGCTGAGAATATTGAAAATCCTGCTGTTTTAGCAAAAGCAGTTCAGCATATTGCGACCAAGCATGTTAGCTTAGATATTCAACCCGACCAGTATTCAATTGTCGGTGAAAATCTACTGCATTCTATTAGCGAAGTTTTAGATGTGCCGATGGACTCTGAATTGATTGCTGCATGGAAAGTGGCTTATCTACAATTGGCAGATATTTTGATTGGTGTTGAAAAGCAAAAATATGAAAACCTAGTTGCTCAAAATGGCGGTTGGGCAGGTTGGAGAGCATTTAAAATTATCTCAATTGAAGTATCTGAAAACGGTAAAACCTTTACAGTAGAAGCAGTAGATCAACAGACAGTTGCCCAGATTCATGGAGGCGAATTCATTTCAGTAAAAGTAAAAGTACCGCAAAAAGATATTGAGCAACCACATCAATACACTGTCCTTCAGGCGACTGAAAACACTTATCAATTTGCTGTAAAGCCTGAAGAAAATCACACTGAATATTCGGTATCCAATATATTATTGAATCACTATCAAGTGGGTGATCAAGTCAAATTGACTGCACCACAGGTAAAATAATACTCAATGATATTCTCCGTAATGTATGGTGCCTGATTAATCCATACATTACGATGCTTTGAATAGCTCAAAATCTCTACACTATCGTTGATCTTTTTGCGCTTTAACTTTTAAATCAATATTTATACACTGATACTTATATTGATGAAGCAGAGTTCAGATCATGCAACGTATCATATTGATTCTCAGTCTAAGCATTAGTTTGTTATCTTTTTCAGTGGCTAGCCATGCAACTGAAATAAAATCTTCTACGCAATGTAAAGATCAAGCAATCAAACAAGCCGCCAAACTTTTAGAGTTTCATTTTGGTCCAGATGATCGTATTGAAATTCAACCAGAGGTCAAAGCGCTTCCATCTATCGTCAACCCACGTAATAAAAAGCAAAGATTCGATGTATTAGAAGTCTGGGGCTACATATATAAAGGTCAGTATCGTATGCGCTTTGAGTATTATAGCCAAAGTGATTGCATACTCATGGGACAAGAGATCCTCGAATATGCCAATTTGTAGACAACATATCTTTCATTGTCTATTCACGCTAAGATAAACATGCAATCTGTTCATGTCCAATTAATTTAAATCTATGCAACTTAATAAATTTACCGACTATGCCTTACGTATTTTGATGTACATCTCTCTTCCAAGAGATACACCTTATACGATTGCCGAAATTGCACAAGACTTGAATGTTTCACAGAATCATTTGGTTAAAATTGTGCATTTTATGGGAAAACAGGACTGGTTAATTACCACGCGTGGTAAAGGTGGAGGTTTACGCTTAAACCCTGTAATTCTTGAGTTTCGATTAGGGCATATCGTGCGCATCCTGCAAGGTGATGCACAAATCGTAGAATGCAATACCCCACCATGCGTCCTTCGCCCTCGTTGCGGTTTAAAAGGTATTCTAGATCAGGCAGTTGAACAGTTTTATCAGAGTTTAGACCAATATACGGTTGCCGATGTTTTAAATGCCCCACCACAAACTACCATTGTTAACTCTCCTATTCCAAACTTGAATGTTTAAGCATTTGGATCTCAATTGAACTGTTTTAAAATTATTTTAATGTCTTCATTTAAATAAGCGCCTCAATCCCGTTTGAATTATCTGTGTCAAAATTCGCTTGAATCTTCGACTTCCTTTATAATGTCCCTTGTTTATCCATTTATTGAAGTTGAAGTATGCATCGCAGCAGTGGAAAGTCTAAAAATAGTAAGGCATCACATGCCCCTAAACAGAAAATCAGTTATGAAAAAAAGGCTGATCCTGCGATTTCGGAATATTCAACCTCATCTTTAAACTGGTTACGTAAAGCTGAATTCTTGATGAGTGCGCCAAAACTAAATCTTTGTGTAGAAGATACAGGCTATGAAATCGCCTTTGCGGGTCGCTCAAATGCTGGGAAATCCAGCGCCATCAATGCACTAACCAATCAAAAACAATTGGCACGCGCATCTAAGAAACCTGGTCGTACCCAAATGATTAACTTCTTTAGCTTGGGAAATCCAGACCAACGTTTAGTCGACTTACCGGGTTATGGTTATGCCGCTGTCCCTGAAGCAATGAAAATCGTTTGGCAAAAAGAACTTGAAAATTATTTGATTCATCGGAAAAGTTTACAAGGCTTAGTTTTATTGATGGATATTCGCCATCCTCTGCAACATTTTGATGTCATGATGTTGGAATGGGCATATTCTCGTCATTTGTTTGTACACGTTCTACTCACTAAAGCAGATAAGCTGAATCGTGGTCCTGCCAATAAAGCCTTGTTAGAAGTACAGCAACAACTGAAAAAGATGAAGCTGAACTTTTCGATTCAACTGTTCTCATCACTGAATAAACAAGGTTTAGAAGAACTCGCTTCTGTGATGGCAGGTCGTCTAAATTACACCTTAGATAAAACTTTAGGCTTTGATCTCGATGCGATTCCAGAACTCAGTGCTGACGACATCGAAGATGAGTTTATCGATCAAGATGCTGAAGCAGACCTTGATGTTGAAAATATTGATGGAAATATAAATGAAAAACCAGAGTAACAACTAAAAATCCTCTTGTCTGACAAAATTCATCACATATTGATACTTCAATGTCCTAAATTGCTAATAACTATTTAGGACATTTTTTTATACTTGAATAAATAAAGTGTGAAATCACCAAAGAAAAATTAGGACACTGTGATGAAGTTACTCGCTAAATTTAAAAACAGTCGGATTGGATCGTCTATTCAGTACCACATCAAACCACGTAAAGTGAAGTTTGAATGGCAAGACACACCAGTCGATTGGATTCCAAATCAGCCTTTTGTCAGCTACTTTATCAACGAGATCAACAATATTCTTCCTGCGGGTGAGTTTTGGTTCTGCCGTTTATACAACCGCGTTTTACCCAAAGTCACAGATGAAAAACTTGCAGAAGATGTTCGTGCTTTTATCCGCCAAGAAGCCATGCATGCACAAGCACATGTGTCAGCAAATAAAGAATACTTAACCGTTCGCCATATTGATATTCAAAGAAATCTTGAAATTATGGATTTCTTGTTTGGAAAGTTACTGGCAGATCAACCACTTGGTTTCAAAGTTCCTAAAGTTCTTGATCATCAATGGGATTTGTTCCGTTTAGGTATTGTGGCAACAGTTGAGCATATGACCTGTGTATTGGGTAAATATGCACTTTATAATAAAAAATGGGCTGAATTAGGCGCAGATCCAAACATGCTCGATTTGGTCAAATGGCATGGTGCAGAAGAGATTGAACATCGCACAGTTGCATTTGATTTATATCGTCACTTAGGTGGTGGTTATATTTCACGTTATTATCAAAGTGTGATCGTGATTGCTGCCGTATTAGGTTTATGGGTAGATGGTGCTGCACACATCATGGGACAAGACCCACGTTTTGCAGACAAAAAGCCAGCATTCTATAAACCTTGGATTTGGCGTGAATGGGCAAGTATTGCACAATCTGACAATCGTTTAATGCCACACCCGCTTTGGTTGGTTTCACAGCAGTTGGGCTACTTAATGCCATGGTACGACCCTGTACATGAAGCCAAAACTGAAGATGCAATTGCCTATTTAGATCAATCGCCTGCTGCAAAACGCGCTTTGCCTAGAGTTGCAGCATAGGGACTGCTCAAGCCTAAATAGTACTGAAATCAAAAAAGCAGGATTTAAAGTCCTGCTTTTTTTATACTTAACACTTTAAAATAAGTGCATAACGCTTCTGTCTACATCCCGTACTAAGATGAACTTTCCATATCTCGGGTATGTCGATCAACGACAACACTGATCATCATATCCCCTTGCACATTCACTACAGTACGCACCGTATCGAGAATTCGATCAATTGGTAATAAAATCGCAATCGCCTCAGCAGGCAAGCCCACAGACTGTAAGACCATAATCATGGTGACCATACCTGCACTTGGGATTCCTGGGGCACCTAATGATGCAATCATCGCTGTCAAACACACAATAATTTGTTGGGTAATCGATAACTCCAACCCCATAAGGTTCGCAATAAATAATGCTGCTGCTGCTTCATAAAGCGCGGTCCCATCCATGTTTAACTGCGAACCGAATGGAACGACAAAACCTGCAATTTGTGGACGTACCCCTAAATTTTCTTGGGTACATTTCAGACTTAAAGGCATTGTTGCTGAACTTGAACTGGTCGCAAAAGCCGTGATTAATGCCGCGCGCGTTCCTTTGAAAAAAGTGATGGGATCCATTTTCCCAAAAATCCATAACAACAGCGGTAGAACCACCACGCCATGAAATATGGTTGTCCCGGTAACCACAATCGCAAACTCAGCAAGACGGCTCAAAATAGAGATGTCTTCTGTTGCAATCAGCTTTGCCATCAAGGCAAAAATACCAATTGGCGCAACTTTCATTACCCAACCCACCAACATCATCATAATGTCAAAAAATTGACGTGCCAGTTGTTTGATTGAATTAAAACGTTCTCCACCCTGCACCAATGCCAAACCCAATAACAATGCAAACAGTACAACCGCCAAAACATTGCCATCGCTAAAAGCCTTAAAAGGATTAATTAAGGTGTTTTGAATAAAATTGGTCAGAAATGAACTGGGTGTTAATGAATCAGGGCTTTTATGCTGACTCATAGCATCTTTAAACAAGTCAATATCTACACCCTGCCCGACATGGAAAAAGTGAGTGGAGACCAAACCAAGAATCAGTGCCAAAGTGGTGGTGGTTACACAGCAAGCTAAAGTAATTTTCCAGACACGGCTTAACTGGCTGCCTGCTTCTAAATTAGAAACCCCAACTAAAATTGAACTGAAAATTAGCGGTACCAATAGCATTTTGAGTAAACCAATAAAAATACTGCTGGCGATACTCAAAGTATAAATACTGCCGTCTAAAAACTGAGTATCAGGGAATTGGTTTAACAGAAATCCAAATGCCACACCAAGAATGGCGGCAATTAAAATTTGGGTATTTAAGCTCATCGTCATTGACTGTTATATATTTTCACATTTTAAACTATGCCATTGAAGTTATTTAGAATCGAGCATTTTTTTGTCACAAGCTCTGCTAAAAAATAGAAAAGCCATCAATGATGATGGCTTAATTGTTTATGGTTTAATCCTGAATGGTTTATTGTGTTTCGATTTCACGTACACGCATCAGACCTTCCTGAACAGTACTACACACCAATTCACCATTTTGCCACATCCGTCCAAAGTTTAGACCGCGTGAATTTGCACTGACCGTTGCATCCATGTCATACAGCATCCAATCATCTGCTTTGACAGGCTTATGAAAGTAGATCGCATGATCAATACTCGCACACTGCAAACTTGGCGAGAGATAATTTAAACCGTGTGGACGCAATGCAGTCATCATCAAGGTATAATCTGAATAGAAGGCAACAATCGCCTGATTTAATGAAATATCATCTACCAATTCCGCAGCTAATGGCTCATGTGTACGCAAATAATGCGCATACGATGGCGCTTCTGGCTGCGGTTGAAAAGGATTGGTCACATTAATCGGACGAATTTCTACCTGACGTGGACGCATAAATGCAGCACGAATGTTTTCAGGAATAAAACTGATTAAGTTTTCTTTTAATTCCTGTTCAGATTTTAATGATTCTGGATCTGGATATTCAGGTTCAGCAATTTGATAATTCAGCCCCTCTTCAGGTGTTGCAAATGAAACCATTGCTGAAAAAATAGTACGCCCATGTTGAATGGCACGCACTTGACGACTTAAAAAGCTTTTACCATCACGCAAACGATCTACTTCATAAATAATCGGGGCATTAATATCCCCACCATATAAGAAGTAGGCATGCAATGAATGTACAGGACGGTCCGCAGTATATGATGCTGCTCGTAGCGCTTGCCCTAAAACCTGTCCACCAAAAACACGTTTGCCCACTAAGTTTCGGCTTTGACCACGGAAAATATGTTCTTCAAGTTTTTCTAGCGTTAAAAGCTCTACAAGCTCTTGGGTTAAAGCATTCATAAGTGACCTATCTATATACTGACTTTATTCAAATGGATAGAATAAAGTATTCATATTTTAGAGATTTAACTCTATTTTGCCATAAATCCAGAGTGATAAACTAAACTTTCATAAACTATGCTGTCACTTCTCTTGTCTAGCTGGATTGTTTAAAATACGATTTTTAACGATAAAATCTGACAAGAAATAGTGAATTTGTCAGAAAATGACATCCTGTTCTGTGCTTCAATTACAGAAACTTTATTTTTATACGCTGTATTGCGTGATTCACCATTGGCTAGGAGTATTTATGTCCAAGAGTGGCTTTGGTCAAATGTATCGTCGACTTTCGAGTAAAATACTTGACCTTGTGGTAACCCCACATGTTCTTGGAGAGGTTCCTACAGAAACTCCAACGCTAGACCAGTCAACTGATCGCCCTGAAAATAATACATCAACACCTCAGAAAGTAGTGTGTTATGTATTACAGAATTACTCTAGAAGTAATGCTTTGGTCGTTGATGGTGAAACACGTCGTTTACAACTTGCGCCAGCCCTTGATCCACTAGTGATTGGTGCAAACCGTGAAAAAGCGGCGATTCTGTTTTTACAGCATCAGGATGAAAATAATTATTTTAACCCTCCTGAGCATGCATTTCCGCCACGTTTACTCAGATTGATTGAGTCTCTGGATCAAGATTCGAACTTAGACATTGAGCTGATTCCTGTGACAGTATTGTGGGGACGTTCACCTGATAAAGAAGATTCTTGGTTTAAACTTTTGTTTACCGACACTTGGGCGACACCAAGTAAAGTCAAACAATTGATGAATATCGGCTTACATGGTCGTCAGTCCTTCTTAGAGTTTCATGAAGCACAATCACTGCGTGGCTTAGTTGAACATGCAAAAATCCATCATCCCAACATTTCTCCAGCAACCTATATTGTCAATCAACTCAATGACTTTCTAGATCGCCAGCGAGAAGTTATCCTTGGACCAGATTTATCTGATCGTCGTAATGTGATGCAATCTTTGATCAAAGCACCAGATGTCCAAGATGCGATTCGCAAAGAAAGTGTTCGCTCTAAAATCAGTATGATTGATGCTGAACGTCGTGCCATCGGTTTTGTCAACGAAATTGCATCGGATTATTCCGCTTCGGCTGTACGCTTTGCCGATATGGCATTAACCCGACTATGGACGCAACTTTACGATGGTGTTGAAGTACATAACTTCAATACAGTACGTGAATTGGTCAAAGACTATGAAGTGATTTATACCCCATGTCATCGCAGTCATATTGACTACTTGCTGTTGTCTTATGTGATTTATAAACGTGGTTTGATGGTGCCGTATATTGCCGCTGGTGATAACCTGAATATGCCATTTGTGGGGCAATTGCTTCGTGGTGGTGGTGCATTCTTTATTCGTCGCTCTTTCCGTGGTAATGCTTTATATACATCAGTGTTTAAAGAATATTTATTCAGCATTCTTTCTCGTAATACGCCACTTGAATACTTTATTGAAGGTGGGCGCTCTCGCACAGGACGCTTATTACCTCCTAAAACAGGGATGTTGGCAATGACGGTACATGGTCACTTACGTGGTCGTGCCAAACCGATTGTTTTCATTCCAACCTATGTGGGATATGAACGCTTGATGGAAGGCGCAACTTATGTGGGTGAAATGAATGGTAAACCCAAAGAGGCTGAATCCATTTGGGGGATTGTACAAACCCTGAAAAAAATTGAGCGTATTTTTGGTAAAGTACATGTTAACTTCGGCGAACCTGTGTTTTTAGACGACTTATTGAAACAGCATGGTGCAGATCAAATCCGCATTGAACACAATGATGCGCCGATCCCTCAAGAAGTATCCAATGCAGTCAACAGTTCTGCCAATGCCATTTTAGAAAATATTAACCGCGCTGTAGTGATCAATCCTGTTTCGCTGTTATCACTTATTTTATTGGCGACACCAAAACACACTTTGGATGAAGAAATCTGCATCAAACAACTGGATACTTATCGTAAGTTATTGACGGCAATTCCTTATGATCAACGCACTCAGGTGACACCACTTTCAGGTAAAGAAATCATTGCTTATGGCATGAAACTGAAATTGATTAAACGGGTTCAGCATGTACTGGGTGATATTATTGCGATTGAAGATAATCAAGCTATTTTACTGACCTACTTCCGCAATAATATTTTACACGCCTTTGTACTTCCATCATTGATTGCTGCTTTGGTCGAGCATAATGGTAAAATCAGCCAGACTGATCTGCTCAATGTGATTCGCACACTATACCCATTCTTAAAAGCTGAATTGTTTTTAAAATGGAAAGATCATGAAATCAAAGCTCAAGTGACTGAATATGTCGATGCTTTGGCACAAGCAAATTTAATTTTTGTCGATGATGAAGGCTTTATCTTTAGCCCTGCGCCAAACTCTGAAGATCACAATCAACTTGCTGTTTTAGCTGCACCTGTTCGTCAAAGTCTTGAACGTTATTACATGACGCTTGCGCTTATTACTCAGCGTGGCTCTGGAAATATCTCAATTCGCCAAGTTGAAGAATTAAGTCATTTGGTTGGACAACGTTTATCCGTATTGTATGAGTTCAATTCACCTGAGTTCTTTGATAAAGCTTTATTCCAAAGTTTTATGAAAGTGTTAATTGAACAAGGTTATATTAAAACCAACGAAGATCATGCAATCGTTTTTGATGAGCAGTTCAGAAATGTTGCTCAATATGCCAATTTGGTACTGGATGATGTGACCTTACAAATGCTTCACCACATTACCTCGTTTACCGATGAGGAGCTAAAAGAGGCGTTAGATGCTTTAGCTGCACAACAAGCCAAGAAGCGTTTAAAACGCAAGAAGAAATAAATGTCAAACACCCTTCTCCCTTTGGGGGGAAGGGGGATGATTAGCTACTTCTCTCCGATTAGGAAATGGGAAATTATAAAAATGTGAATATTTCTATCAAAGAATCTCTCTTTGTTCAGGTTACATTTATATTCATCACCTGCTGATCATCTTTATTCTTAGGCTTTATAGCTATAGTCAAACCGCCTGATTATTCATACAAGTGATTTGGATGATTCATTTATTTTGTACTTTTGAATCATAAACAGTCTTGCTATCACGAGGCGACATGGATGTCGCCATGTTGAGCGGGGGTATTAGGATGTACCCCTCGCTCAACGGAAGATTTTTGTTACTTTTCATCTCTGAAAAGTAAAGTATCGCCTACGCAAAACAATTTAAACTTTAGAGCTAAAGCGTGGCTGTGCAAGCTTTAGATCATCAAACAATATATTGATCGCTTTAATCTTATTGATCAAGAGAAATGATATTCTACTGTATGAATTTTTCAACAGATTGACTATATCTTAATGCATTAATTTAAACCCACTTGCCAACACCCTCTCCGCAAAAATTTTCTTTCCCGACTCCCGATCACTTTCTAAAGCCAACTCGGATAAATTCAATTCGCGCTGAAGATTTAAAATTTTTTCATGCAAAGGTTGCGGCTTATTATTTGTACAAATATATGATTTTTCAGGATGTTCCACGTGAAGCAAATACGCTAAGAAATTGGCAAGATCATCAATATGGATTCGATTTGACCAATGAATATTTGGATAACTTCGAGTCGTTTCTGCAAGTTTTGCCATTCTCATTGTAGACATGCCATAAATTCCTGTCGGTCGAACAATCACACATTCAACAGGGTAAGCCTGTCTCCACAATTGTTCCATTTCTAGCAGTAAATGACCTTGTTCATCACTCGGAATAATTACAGAATCATCGGTGATTACTTCACCCTGATTTTCTCCATACACCCGTGTAGATGACACCACGATGATACGTTTCACTGGATGATTTCTCAGTGCCTTGACGATGGGTTGCACAGAATCTACATAGGTGTGCTGATACATGTCTAGGGCATTGAGCGAAGTATTTCGAGAAGGTGCGAGTGCGACATAGACCACATCCACAGCTTGAATATGTGACAAGTCGAGTGCATGAATATCCTGCATCAAGTGCTGAGCAAAATCATCCGCTTTCGGGCTACGGCTAACTGTGGTAATTTGGTGATCTTGCTGAAATAATTGTTTAGCAACACGTTGTGATGTTTTACCATAACCTACAAATAGAATATGCATGACACGACCTATTCTTCAAAATCAATCAAACTTAAGCTGAGGGGACATGGCAGCAGTTCATCAATTACAAGGGGTTGGCAATGCTGCAGCTGCCTTACTTGAAAAACTGAATATTTTTACAACAGATGACTTGCTGTTTCATTTGCCACGGGATTATGAGGATCGTAGCACGATCATTGCCATGAACCAATTACAGGTAGGTCGGAGTTACTTGTTAGAAGGTGTTGTTAAATCTATCGACATGCCACCTGGTAAACGTAAATCCATGGCGATTTTATTACAAGATGACTTTGGCAAAGTCACGCTACGCTTTTACCATGTTTATAAAGCTTTAACTGATCGAGCGAAAGCAGGCAATCGCTTAAGAATATTTGGTGAAGTGCGAGTCGGTGCTCGTGGCTTAGAACTTTATCACCCAGAAATACAACTGATTACCGAACATACACCGCTTCCTAAAACACAATTAACGGCAATCTATCCCGCTACAGAAGGTTTAACCCAGCCAAAATTACGTGACTATGTCAAACAGGCACTGAATCAACATGCAGATGAGCTTCCTGAATTATTGCCAGAAAAATTCACCAATGGTTTTGCGCTCAAAGAAGCACTGGAATATATCCATCACCCTCCCGTAAATGCCAACATGCTACAGCTTGCGCAAGGTGCTCATCCTGCTCAACAACGTCTGATTTTTGAAGAACTGGTTGCACACCAAATTAGTTTGCTCACTCGACGGGCATATATTCAACAAATTGCGGCCCCATCTTTTTCGCCAAGCAAAAAATTTGCCAAAGCCCTGTTGGCAAGTTTGCCCTTTGAAATGACCGATGCGCAAAAACGTGTATCGAATGAAATCGCCAAAGACCTGAAACAAAATAAACCGATGTTACGCCTTGTACAGGGTGATGTGGGTGCAGGTAAAACATTGGTTGCAGGTGTTGCTGCTTGTCATGCGTTGGAAGAAGGTTGGCAAGTTGCACTGATGGCACCGACTGAAATCCTAGCGGAACAGCATTATTTAAACTTTAAAAAGTGGTTTGAACCTTTAGGCTTAAATGTTTCTTGGCTCTCAGGCAAACAAAAAGGTAAAGCACGTACAGCAGCTGAGCAGACCATTAAGGATGGAACAGCCAATGTTATTGTAGGTACCCATGCTTTATTTCAGGACAATGTTGAATTTGCCAAATTAGGCTTAGTGATTATTGATGAGCAACATCGTTTTGGTGTAGATCAACGTCTGGCGCTACGCAATAAGGGCGTGGACAACACCACTCCTCATCAACTGGTCATGACAGCTACCCCGATCCCTCGCACACTGGCAATGTCTGCCTATGGTGATTTAGATACCTCTGTCATTGATGAACTTCCACCAGGACGAACACCGATTCAGACCGTCACGATTCCACTTGATCGACGTGAAGAAGTATTAACAAGAATTGCCACCAATTGTGCTGAGGGTAAACAGGCGTACTGGGTCTGTACACTGGTTGAACAATCTGAAACCTTGGATGCACAAGCAGCAGAAGCAACTTATCAAGAAATTAAACAACGCTTTCCAAACCTCAATATCGGTTTAGTGCATGGCAAAATGAAAGCTGACGACAAACAAACTGTAATGCAGCAATTCAAAGACAATGAATTACAACTTTTAATTGCCACTACAGTGATTGAAGTGGGTGTCGATGTGCCCAATGCATCGATTATGGTGATTGAAAATGCTGAACGGCTTGGGCTTTCACAACTCCATCAATTACGTGGACGTGTAGGACGTGGTGCAACAGCAAGTTTCTGTGCACTGCTTTATAAAAACCCACTGTCTCAAAATGGACAAGAACGGTTAAGAATTATGCGTGAAACCAATGATGGATTCATCATTGCCGAAAAAGATTTAGAAATCAGAGGTCCTGGAGAATTACTGGGAACAAAACAGACTGGAGATATGGGATTTAGGGTTGCCAAACTTGAACGAGATGACCATTTGCTCAATCAAGCGCATTATGTGGCAGCCCAAGTACTTAAAGATTTTCCAGAAAGCGCAGAAGCATTACTCAAACGTTGGCTCCCTGAAGCACCGCGATATGCTTATGTTTAACATAACGAAAATAGAATGATTTAGGCTTTCGACTACACTAGGATTTTGCAATACAATTTTCACAATCGTGATGATTTATCGTCTTCATGGATGTCGTCAAATGAAAAGTTTTTATTTGAAATTGCTGATATGAATGGATCATCGCTGAAGCTTGATCAAATAAAGATTAGAAAACATGCTCCAATTTATCCATCAACTGCTCCATAAAGGCGTTCAATGTATTTCTCCATGCTTACTGTGCGGCATTGACCAACAACAAGCTCACTCCTTATGTCAAGACTGTTGGAATCAACTCCCTTGGTACAAACAATCCATAGAGCGACATGAACAACAAATACTTTGCGCACATCACTATGATTTCCCAATTGATCGCATCATTCAAACGTATAAATATGAGCAACAATTACAATATCAAAACGTGCTTGCACATAGTTTATTGAACTTAAGATTTTCCAGAGTTCAAGCGATTGTTCCTATGCCCATTTCAACCGAGCGCCTTAAAGAACGGGGTTATAACCAAATGTTGATTGTGGCTAAAATTATGGCAAAACAATTAAAAATTCCTGTTTGGCAACCCGTGGTTCGACAAGCTCAACATTCACAAAAAGGCTTAAGTCGAGTTGAACGACTGGAAAACATTGAGCATCAATTTCGAACCATTCAATCCGAAAAGAGAAAATATAAAAAAGTATTGATTGTGGATGATGTGGTCACAACAGGAAGTTCAATTCATGCCCTCACCCAAGCTTTACAACGCTTGGGCTGTCAGCAGATTTCCAGTCTTTGTATTGCAGCAGCACATCCATCTATGAAATGATCATTGCAATGATTTAAAGAATAATGCTTGTTAAATTCATTTGACTTAGCTTAAAAAATTTTCCTTACACCAAGGGATCACCACTTCTCTTGTTAAGGGTGCCAATAACGTCTGTTGATCGTCTAAATCAATCCACTTCATTTCAGCAATTTCTGCATCAATTTTCGGTGCATCAGGTAAATTAACTTGATAGACATAACTCACCAACTGATGCCCTGCCTCATTCGCAGCTGAAGTTTCAAATCGACCAATATAGTGTTTAATCTCAGCTTGAACACCTATTTCCTCTGCGATTTCACGTAACATGGTCTGTTCAGGTGCTTCATTGGGTTCCAACTTCCCACCAACTTGCATAAAAAACTGTGTATTCTTTTTTCGTACCAGTAATAATTGATTTTGATTATTTAAAATCACAGCGGCAGCTACAGTAATTACATTCATCATTCTAAGGAACATTAAAAAACACAACATATTGTGACATTAATAAAATTAAAAACAATATATTGTGTTTTAAAAATTAGCGAAACAAACTGAATAAAGCACTAATCAGTAAATTAAGTTTTAATCTAATTTTACCAATTCCTCGCGCTCTTTAACGCCCCACTTTGGTTCTGGTGCTTGATAGGCTTTAAACTGAGCCAAAATATCCTCAATTGATGCAGAATGAATCAATTGGTTTGTAAATCTCGCCTTAGAAAATCCTTTGTCTGTGGTCAACTGTATAAATTTCAACAAATCATCATAAAACCCTTCAACATTTAAAAATGCACATGGTTTTAAATGAATGCCGAGTTGCGCCCAAGTCCATTGTTCAAAAATTTCCTCAATCGTCCCAGCACCGCCTGGTAATGCAATAAAGCCATCAGACAATTCAGACATTTTTGTTTTACGTTCATGCATATTTTTCACAATATGAAGTTCAGTGAGCCCGGGATGTGCCAGCTCACGATCTACAAGACCTTGAGGAATCACACCAATTACCTGACCACCTGCCGCCAATGCGCTGTCAGCGACGATCCCCATTAAGCCTGAACGCCCACCACCATAAACCAATGTTTGACCATGCTTGGCGATAGTTTCACCAGTCAGTTGTGCAACATCAGCAAAAATCTGATCTGTACCTAAAGATGAACCACAAAAAATAGCAATAGAATTCATAAATTTAACCTAATTTTAATTTAGTCATGCTAAAAATATAGACGAACAATAAAGATTTTTTTTACAAAAGAGCGTTGTAAGCAGTGTTTTTCCTAAAATCCTTGTCTAAAATACACACATCAAATTGACACCACACTGCGCAAGGGAGAAAAGACACAATGCTTGAAGCCTTTTACGCCACTGAGCGCGGTAGCTTAGAAGATGCAACCATTAATGGTGGATTCGACCTACATCCTGAATTGGTTTGGGTTGATCTTATTGCACCTTCACAAGAAGAACAAGAATGGGTTTTAGATGCCTATGAGCAAAACTTACCAACCCTCAAATCTTTAGAAGACATTTCATCTTCTGCACGATTTTACCGTGATGATGATGGTATTCTACATATCAGTACGTATTTTTTAACAAAAAATAAAAATTACCAAGTTGAGGGTGATCCAGAAGACACCTCGAATATGCTGGCAAATGTACAAACCGTTGCTTTTATCTTGCATAAAGAGCGTTTATTTACTTTGCGCGGAGAGAAACTGGTTGCCTTTCGTGCCTTCCGTGCACGTGCTCGACGTAATGATTATGAAATCGACTATAAAGATCCAACTTGGATTCTTCTCGGTTTACTCGAAGCGAAACTTGATGAGCTTGCGGATATCTTGGAAGATATCCACAGAGATTTAGAACTGTACTCTACTGAAGTCCTCAACGTACGTCATCGTGAGATGATTCTCGACCTTGATGACATGATTACACGTCTTGCACAGAAAGAGGACATGCTTGGAAAGGCACAGCTCTGTTTAATTGATTTACGCCGTGTTCTCACCTTCTTATCGCGTCCTCGTGCATTGGGTAGTCATATTTATGATGCTGATATCCGAGAGTTAAGCGAAGACGTACGTTCTCTTGTTGAACATGATGCCTTCCTGTTTCAAAAAGTCCGCTTCTTACTCGACACGACTTCTGGATTCATTAACACAGAACAGAACGATACGATTCGTCGATTCTCGATTTTACCCAGCATGCTTGCACCACCCATGTTGATCGCCAGCATCTATGGAATGAACACTGAAATTCTTCCTTTTGCGCATGGGCATTGGAGTTTCTACGTTGTTATTTCATTGTTGATCGCATTTTTTGTTGGTCCATTGGCTTACTTTAGATGGAAAAAATGGATCTAAAACTACTGGGTTATATGACTTTTTCAGCATAAGCGATGAATTTTTTAATCAGTATTTTAGGACACAAAGTTCAATTCAATAAAAAAGCACCTGATGGTGCTTTTTTATTGAGAAGTGATTTAAATCAATTTCAAATCATCTTGCAAATGACAAGCCTGAATGATTTTCATCATTTTTTCTGGCACTGCTTTAAATTGTAACCCTTGTAAATCAGGGGTTTGACGCAGCCATTGTACAAAGACAGACAGTGCAAGCGTACTACCATGTTCAAGCTGAGACAGATTTACCGTCAATGGAAAGTTTTTCTCACTTTGAATAACTTTCAAGCCATTTAAATAATAACTTTCTGCATTTTCATAAGCAATTTTACCACTGACATATAATTCCTGATTCTTAAATTCAATCACTTGCTTACACCTATCTTAGCTCAATGAGATACGCTTATTTTTTTACAGCAGCATCTGCATCTGGTTTAAATGTCGCAATGGCTTTATCGATATTACCGCCATTACGTTGCACATTTGCCGCAAATTGATTACGGAATTGCAAACCTAGATCAATACCAGACACATTTAAATTACGCACTTTCCATTGGCTACCTGCATCAGATAATTGGAAAGAAACTGGAATTTTTTCACCGTTGTTATTGAAATCAATCGTCACAACAGGGAATTTGCTATTGGTCGCTTTATAAGGACGCATTGTATAGGTCTGGTTTGAATACTTCGCAAAAGCACTACCATAGTTTTCAATCAAGGTATTACGGAAGTTTTGTTCAAATTGAGCACGTTGCGCTGGTGTACTGCTATTGGCATAAGTCCCCATCACGATACGTGTAAAAGCTTGACCATCTACAAACGGATCAAGATTCTGACGGACAATCGCTTTCACCGCAGCTGGATTATTTTGTAATTTACCATGCTCTGCTTTTAGGCGTGAAATCAAACCATCAGCAACACGTTTAACAAAGGCAGGCGGTGCTTCCGCTGGCGCAGCTTGAACAGCTGTAGCGACCATCGTAGCCAAAACACTTGCAGTCAAAGTTTGTTTTAATAACATATTCATTTCAATAACTCCTCTAATGCTTATTCAACGAATGAAGTTTGAGCATCAGTTGTTTCAGTGGATGCAGATGTGTCTTTAGCATCTGATGCGCCAGTCGATGTCTTTCCAGCACCACCCGTAATAAATTTGGTAATCAAATCTTCTAGATCCATCGTACCTTGTGTATTGGCAATACTTTCACCGCGTTTAATATAGTTAATGCCGCCACCAGGAACGATTTTCAAATATTTTTCGCCTAAAAGACCATTGGTTGCGACCATTATGTAAGCATCTTCATCAATATTTGTGATGGATTTCATGTTACTTAAAAGTTGCGTTTCCATTTCTTTTTGTTTCTCAGGCGTAGCTGCCTGATAATCTGCACTGTAATGCAAATCACCTAAAGCATTTTCTTTGACTTTTTTCAGCTGCTCAGCATTAAACGTCGTCAATGAACCATCTAAATCAAATTTAACTGTCGCTTGACGGGTCACTGGATCAAGTGTAATTGCATCAACTTGACCAATTTTAACACCACTCATTGTAACTTTTGCACGTGGTTTTAAACCATTCACATTGTCAAATGTTGCAGTCATTTCATAACTGTCTTTTAAGTTTGTGCCGACCAAGCCACTCACTTTCATTGCTAAAAAGAATAGAGCGATACCAAAGATGATGACAAAAACACCTACGGTCAACTCACTAGTACGTGATTTCATTAAACACCTCCGAACATGACCGCAGTCAACACGAAATCAAAACCTAAAACACATAGTGATGAATACACAACAGTACGTGTTGTAGATGTTGCGATTCCCTCAGATGTTGGTTCACAGGCATAGCCTTGATACACCGCAATCCAAGTACAAATTAAAGCAAAGACTAAACTTTTGATGATGGTGCCGTTAAAGACATCTTTCATAAATTGGGTGCTGCTTAAAATGCCACTCCAATACGAACCTTCGTCTGCACCTAGAAAATCTACTCCAACCATTTTCCCGCCCATAATGCCGATTGCGGCGAAAATGACAGAAAGCATTGGTAAACTCACAATACCTGCCCATAAACGTGGTGAAATTACACGTTTCAAAGGATCAACACCGATCATTTCCATACTGGATAATTGTTCTGTGGCTTTCATCAAGCCTATTTCAGCAGTCAAAGCAGAACCTGCACGACCTGCAAAAAGTAAGGCAGCGACCACGGGTGCAAGCTCACGCAACAACGTCAAAGCTACAGCAGCGCCTAGCATCGCCTCACTACCAAAAGTCACCAAAATGTTATACATCTGTAGACCTAGAACTGCACCGATAAATAAACCAGATACAGCAATAATCAACAAAGATAAAACACCGACACGATACATTTGATAAATGAACAGCTTTACGCCCAGTATTGTGGGAAGCGAAAATAAGATTCGCAATAACATCAGCATTGCTACACCAATGCCTTGAACACGTTCTAGAACGCGTCTACCTAATAAGGCAATAGCATTCATGAACTCACCTCATTGCTTAAATAAGCTTGATGGCTAAATTGATAATCCACAGGTCCTTCAACAGATCCTGTTAAAAATTGCTGCACAAATGGAGAAGCATGTTGTTTTAATTGCTCAGGCGTGCCTTCACCTTGTACTTTGCCTTCTGCCACCACATAAATATAGTCAGCGATAGACAATGTTTCATCCACATCATGTGAAACAATAATCGTGGTGAGATCTAGTGCCTCTCGTAATGAACGAATTAAACGTGTTAAAACACCCATCACAATCGGATCTTGTCCGGCAAAAGGTTCATCATACATGATCAAATCTGGATCAAGCGCAATGGCGCGTGCCAGAGCAACACGTCGATTCATCCCGCCTGAAAGCTCAGCAGGCATAAGTTTTTCAGCACCACGCAAACCGACTGACTCTAGTTTAAGCGCGACTAATTCTGCAATTAAATTTTCGGGTAAATGTGTATGTGCGCGAATTGGAAATGCGACATTTTCATAGACCGTCATATCTGTAAATAATGCACCACTTTGGAAAAGCATCCCCATACGTGCGCGAGCAGAAAAAAGCTCACTACGTGACATTGAGGCAATGTTTTTTCCATCAAGTAATACTTGCCCCTCATCAGGGCTTAGCTGACCACCAATCAAACGCAATAAGGTCGTCTTACCCGTACCTGATGGACCCATGATTGCAGTAATTTGCCCACGACGAATTTTTAAATCCACGTTGTCGTAAATTACACGCTCACCACGGTTAAAACTTAAATTTTTAACTTCAATTAAAGCTTCAGCTTCGGAATGGCTTTGCTTATTCATAGCTGAACATTTTCCTGCATTTACCAGCTCAGATACTATACTCTGAAATATCTGTATTTTTTGTAATTAAAAGATAAAACTACGGCTTTAAACTCATATGTATTGTTTAAATAATATCATTTAAATCAAATGCATTGTTTTTTTACTTCTAAATTGCAGTGTTTTAATTGTACAACGCCAGCTTATTTGAAAATGAAGCTATAAAAGAAATAACCTACATTGGAAATCAATAAAGCTGAAAACATGTATAACATAATTGCCTCAAAAAAACTCATCGCCTTCATTTCAGACTCAATATCTCACAGAATAGAACAACCTAACTGTTTTATTAAATAAATTGAACTGCATCACACTTTATTTTACCAAATACTTTTCAACTTGCAATAAAAAACCAGCCGAATGGCTGGTTTTTTATTGCAAAGGCTTAATTAGTCATTGAATTTACGACGTGGACGGTCTGAGTTAAATTCACGCTTTGGACGATCTTCACCGCCAAAAGAACGTTTAGGACGGTCTGAATTAAACTCACGTTTTGGACGATCTTCACCACCAAAAGAACGTTTAGGACGATCTTCAAAACCACCTTCACGGCGTGGACGATCTGAATTAAATTCACGACGAGGGCGATCTTCACCAAAAGAACGTTTAGGACGGTCACCGAAGCTACCTTCACGACGTGGTTTATAATCTACGCTGTTGCCACGGTTGTCATCATTGAAACGTGGTTTATCATTAAAACCACCTTCACGACGTGGACGATCTCCGAAGCCACCTTCACGGCGTGGACGATCTGAATTAAATTCGCGACGTGGACGATCTTCACCACCGAAAGAACGCTTAGGACGATCTTCAAAACCACCTTCACGACGTGGGCGATCCGAATTAAATTCGCGACGTGGACGGTCTTCACCACCGAAAGAACGCTTAGGACGATCTTCGCCATAAGATGGACGATCACCACGAGGTTTGTCATCGAAGCTACGACGTGGACGATCATCACCGCCTTCACGACGTTTGAAGTTTGATTCACCTTCAAAACGACGTCCGCCACCGAAACCACCACGACCGCCATCACGACGACCACCGCCGTTACGACCACGACCACCATCACGACCACCACGTGCAGGAGGTGGAGATGGCTCTAAACCTTCAATTTCAGAAACACTTAAACGCGCTTCCAAATAATCTTCTAAAGCACGAATTTTTCCGCGCTCACGGTAAGTCGCTAAAGTGATTGCTTTACCTGTACGACCTGCACGACCTGTACGACCGATACGGTGTACATAATCTTCGTTCTTCATTGGAAGACCAAAGTTAATTACGTGTGAGATTGTTGGTACGTCAAGACCACGTGCTGCTACATCTGTAGCAACAAGGATTTTTGCACGACCTTCACGGATACTACGTAAACGACGGTTACGTACAGTTTGTGGCATAGCACCATGAAGCGCAACAACAGAAAGACCCGCTTCTGCAAGCTCTTCAGCCAACATATCTGTATCTTCTTGAGTTGATGCGAATACAACTGCTTGATCGACGTCTTCTTCATTTAACCAATGGGTAAGCAATTTTTTCTTATGCTCAAAACCATCAGTCCAATGTAAGGTTTGGGTAATGTCGGTATTGGTAGAATGACCTGTTTCAATTGCAATACGTTCTGGATCATTCATCATGCGTTCAGCAAGGTTAATGATACGTGGTGCAAATGTTGCAGAGAACATTAATGTTTGTTTACGATTTAAAGCCAAATCACTAATTGCTTCTAGGTCTTCAGAGAAACCTAAATCAAGCATACGGTCAGCTTCATCTACAATCAAAGCATCAACTGAATCAAGTTTGATTTGACGACGGTTCACAAGGTCAAGTAAACGACCTGGAGTTGCAACAACAACTTGTGCACCTTTTAATTGTTGGATTTGCTTACCAAAAGGCATACCACCCATAATCGCAGCAACACGTACACCTTTCATGTGACGTACAAATGCAATCGCATCTTGACATACTTGTTGTGCAAGTTCGCGAGTAGGTGAAATCACCAAAATATTCGGTTGAGTGACTGCTTTCATACGTTCTTTAAATGGTACAAATGTATCTTGACCAGCTAAAGCATTTAACGTTGGGAGTAAGAATGCAGCAGTTTTACCAGAACCAGTTTGGCTTGATACTAAAAGGTCTTTGCCTTCTAAAGCCGCTGGGATAGATAATTCTTGAACAGGAGTCGGTGTAGTAAAACCAAGACTCTCGAGTGCTTTCTGTAGCGACTCGTCTAATGAAAATTCAGCAAAAGTTTTGCTCATAGAGATATTCACCCTAATGTGGGTGCTCCATTAATATATGGTCTGATGGACATCGGCAAAAAGCGGCACAGCAATAATCGCTGAAAATATAGAATCAGCGGCGATCCGAGAACGACGATGCGTATAACGCACATTTGATAACAGCCGCAACCTGAAGGAATCGCTTAAGCGATTGGGTGGGGCGCGAAATATTGTCCTCTCTTTGGACCGGACGCGCATACACAATATAGAAGAGAATGTTCAGGTAATGAACGAAATTTAGTGCGTGCGCGGAGTATAGCAGAATTTATAATAATGTCACGAAGTTTTATTGTTTTTTCCTGTATCATTCACTTACTGTGGCTCTTTATATAATTAAATAAAAAATATCACCTAAATTGTCGTGGCTATCCTCAATCAGACTTTTAACACTAGCAACCAAACTATCAACAGTGAACTCATGAATGATTATGGTATTTGCTTGCCAATAAAATGCACCAAAAGAATTCTCACCTGTTTGACTGTATCTTTGAATTAAATATTGGATATTTGCAATCGTTGTTGCACTCCCCCAATAACTTTTACCTTCTGTTTTAATCCAAAAATCTATGTTTTGCTGAGTAATATCATTGTTGGGAATTTGATGATGTGTTTCTATACTGAATTTTTCATTTTGATAAATTGTTTTCATAAGGTTTAGATTGTCTCAACACCTGTTATGAGTAATATATTTTTCTTTGTTCTCTCAATAAAAGCTTTAAACCCAATATTTCTTATTCAATTACAACATATAATATCTCTATCAATATCCATGCAGAAACAAATAAAAAAACAAGGAAAAGCAGTGTTTTTTGCTTTAACTTGTGTTTTAAAAATAACATAAAAAAGCCTTCATTCACATGAAGGCTTTTTAAAACTCAATCTACACAAATAATTAAAAATTATTTCGCAGCTTCGCCCCATGCTGGAACAACTTGTTGCATCAATGGTTTTAACAACTTCATAGAACAAGCGATAACTTGACCATTTTCCATTGATTCTGAACCACCACGAGCATCAACAACTGTACCGCCCGCTTCTTTCACAATCAATTCACCTGCCGCAATATCCCAAGGCTTTAAACCAAGTTCAAAATAAGCATCTAAACGACCAGCAGCAACATAAGCCAAATCTAATGCAGCAGAACCTGCACGACGATATTGTGCGCCAGCTTCAGTGACATTTAACAAAGATTCAAAGTGATTTTTTGCATAAGAAACAATTTCACCGTTACGTTTTGCACGATAAGCATGTCCTACACCAACAAAAGTATTTTCAAGGCTGTCTTTAACATTTACGCGAATACGGCGTTGATTCAACATAGCACCGCGACCACGGCTTGCTGAGAATAACTCATCTTTTACAGGGTCATAAATAACACCGTGTTGAGTTACACCTTTATGTTGAACTGCAATAGATACACAGAAATGTGGAAAACCATTGATAAAGTTTAAAGTGCCATCAAGTGGATCGATCACCCAACACCAATCGGCATCGTGACCTTTACCTTCTTGTAGACCAAATTCTTCACCAAGGAAGCTGTGATTTTTATAACTTTTACGAAGTGTATCAATGGTAAGTTGCTCAATGTAACGGTCTACACGAGTCACAGGACCATCAATCCCTTTTTCTTCGACTTGTAGATCGAGTTTATGACGATTTTGATGCGCTTTTAAAAGCTCTTGACCAACTAATTGAGCCGCACGCGCAGCCATCACCACCATAGGTTCCATTGAACACCCACTACAAATTTGAAGATACTGATAAAGAATAATGCATAAAAGCGCAGGCATTTTAACAAATATCTGCGCTTTTTGGGAAATTTTGTTTCTAAAATTTTACATATTGAGTTTTTACAGTCATTTAAACATGTTGAACAAGTTTCAACCATGTCTGCTGAATTGAGTTTTTGATGCCATCCGCATCTAGACCACAGTCTTGAAGCATTTCAGTATGAGTTGCTTGAGCCAGAAACTCATCAGGTAAACCTAAGTTTAAAATCGGTTTTATGATTTGAGCATGTGCTAAAAATTCATTCACCGCACTTCCTGCACCTGCCATGACAGCGTGTTCTTCCACGGTAACAAATAAACTGGTTTTATCCACCAAATCACGAATGATCTGCTCATCTAGTGGTTTAACAAAACGCATATTCACCACACGAACGGCAATATCCAGTTGTTGAGCAAGCTGTTTAGCTGCCTCCAAGGCAGGCTGGACACGACTACCAAATGCTAAAATACTCATACCTTCATCATGTTCAGTATTGAGTTCTAATAATAATTCGGCTTGACCAATTTCAAGCTCAGTCAGTTGTTGCTGGATTTCAACCCCTAAACCATTTCCTCGTGGATAACGCACAGCCGTAGGACCTGGATATAAATAGGCAGTGTGCAACATCTGACGACATTCGTTTTCGTCTTTTGGTGCCATGATCACCATATTCGGTACTGTACGCATATAAGCATAATCATAAGCGCCAGCATGAGTCGGTCCATCTTCTCCAACCAATCCCGCACGATCAATACCAAAGGTTACATCGAGATTTTGCAAAGCAACATCATGTATCAATTGATCATAACCACGTTGCAAGAAGGTCGAATAAATTGCAACAACAGGTTTTAAGCCTTCACAAGCCATACCTGCTGCTAAAGTGACTGCATGTTGCTCTGCAATCGCGACATCAAAGTAGCGTTCTGGGAATTGTTTGGCAAACTGCACCATCCCCGAACCTTCACACATCGCTGGTGTGATCGCTAACAATCGTTGATCTTGTTTGGCTTCATCACATAACCATTGCCCAAATACATCTGAATATTTCGGCGCTGAATTTTTAGCAGGCGAAGCATGCGTTTTACCGATCGCATGATATTTGATTTGATCAGCTTCGGCAGGTGCAAAGCCTTTACCTTTTACCGTATATACATGGATTAAACGTGGACCTTTACGTTTTTTCAATGCATTGAATACTTGTACCATCTGCTCAACATCGTGACCATCAAATGGACCAAAATAATCAAAGCCAATTGCTTTAAATAAATTATCGGCTGCATCTGTTGCTGACTGGTGTAAACGAGAATTGTAGTCCCACTCTGGACAGTCTTGAACAAAAGCTTGCCCCTCTTCATCAATATTGATGAATTGCCCTTGTTCCCAAATTGCAGCCAAATGCTTTGCAAAACCGCCTGTGCTACACGAAATAGACATATCATTGTCATTCAGTACCACAATCAAATCAGCATTGTGTGCAACAGCATCATTCATGGCTTCAAAAGCCATACCTGCCGTCATCGCACCATCCCCCACAATCGCCACGACTTCACAAGGATCTTTTTGATAACGACGTGCTAACGCCATACCTAAGCCCGCTGAAATCGCAGTTGAAGAGTGACCAACACCAAAAGTGTCAAACTCTGATTCTTCTCGTGCAGGGAAAGCAGCCAAACCATTTTTGGAACGAATCGTGGTTAATTGTTCACGACGACCAGTCAATGCTTTGTGTGGGTAAGCTTGATGCCCCACATCCCAAACTAGACGATCTTTAGGTGTTTCAAAGCAATAATGTAAAGCGACAGTGAGTTCAATAACGCCGAGGTTTGCCCCAAAATGCCCGCCACTTTGTCCAGCAGCATACAAAATGAATTGACGCAATTCGTCTGCGACCTGCACCAATTGGCTTTGCTCAAGCTGACGTAATTGTTGAGGATGGTCTACTTCATCCAACAATGGCGTAACAGGACGTTGATTAGGTATTTCGGTATACAACATATGTGGCAAAGCCTTCTAAAGCCTGGCAAATCTAAGCTAGGTACACGGGTTAGCATGATTGTGAAAACAAATCATATCACATTCGATCAGCCACATTTATAATGATGCGTCATTGGAGACTTCCAAGTCAGCAAGTGTGCTCTTGGTGTCAATTATCATGAATAATCTATCTATATATCAACTATTATCGTGCGCTTTATACAAAAAAGAATTTTTTATCGCAAAGTTATCTATAAAAACATGCTTTTCAATTCTACCAATGTCCAAGCATTACGCTATACTTTAGCTAATTTCTAAACAAATAGATGGAAGATTCTGTGTCAATAGAGTTTGTTGCCACTTCAAAATTACCCACCGCTTATGGTGATTTTAAAATTTCTGTATTTCAAGATCCGTTGACAGGCGAAGAGCATGTTGCTCTTTCTAAGGGTTTAGAAATCGCTCCCACACATCCTGTTTTAGTTCGCATTCATTCCGAATGCTTAACTGGTGATGCATTTGGCTCATTGAAATGTGACTGTGGTCCACAGTTACATAACACCATGAAAATGATGAATGAGGCAGGTCAAGGTGTAATTTTATATTTGCGCCAAGAAGGTCGCGGAATTGGTTTAACCAATAAAATTCGTGCATATGCTTTACAAGACCAAGGTCATGATACTGTAGATGCCAATTTATTGTTAAACCTCCCTGCTGATGCTCGCCAATATGACATGTGTAGCATCATGTTGGATCATTTACAGGTTAAACAAGTCAAGTTAATCACCAATAATCCGTTAAAACTAAAAGCGCTAACAGATTTGGGTATAGACGTTGTTGATCGTGTTCCTTTAACTGTTGGCTTAAATAAATTCAATGAAGATTATTTAAAAACCAAACACGATCGTATGTCTCATATGTATGAGAAAGATGATTTTTAATCACTGATTCGTTGCAAGTATGTTTTTGAGAAATTGCTAAACGCAGTGATAAAAACCATCGTCTGCTTGATAGTCGGAGGTATGCACTATACCTCCTCTAACGTTCAAAGCCGTTTTAGCTCAGGATGTTTTAGCTCAGAATAGAGCCCTCATAAAGATTGAAAATGATTAAAAAAACGGCATTAAGTTTTCATCAAATTGTCATTGAGAAAATCTGTGTTTCAGGCTTTCTTCGTTTTAAATGCAAATCAAAAGCCATACAAATATTACGAACAAAAGGCTTGCCTTGTTCAGTAATCACAATTCGATCTGTTTCAATTGTCAGCAAACCATCCTGTTGCATCTCGATAAGTTGCTCGATAACCTGAGCTCGTTCTGTGAAATCCATAGACGGCTCAGCCCATGATGTCTGAAAAGTACACATTAAATTTAAAATATGCTGACGAATTTTCAAGTCTTCAGCACTCAGTACATGACCTTTTACGACAGGAATTTCATCACGGTCTAGACACGCATAGTATGCTTCCAGGTCTTTTTCATTCTGAGCAAAGCTATACCAGCTATCACTGATCGAAGATATTCCAAGACCAACCATGAGTTGTGTTTTTGACGATGTATAGCCCATAAAGTTGCGATGCAGTGTACCCGCCTGAAAAGATTGATACATACCATCTTGTGCTAAGGCAAAATGATCCATGCCAATTTCATGATAACCATGCGCTAAGAGTTGCTTTTTACCCGCTTCATACAAGGTTCGCTTCACATCATCTTTTGGAACATCTTGATCTTTAAAACCACGCTGTCCATTCCCCTTAATCCAAGGTACATGCGCATAGCTATAAAAAGCCAAACGATCTGGCATAAGACTGTTGGTTAAATCAATTGTTTTCAAAACATCATTTAGATTTTGAAAAGGCAAACCAAAAACCAGATCATGTGAAATTGAACGATAGCCAATCTCACGCGCCCACTGTGTGACATTGGCAACCTGCTCAAAAGGTTGAATACGGTGAATGGCTTTTTGAACAGTATCGTTATAGTCTTGCACACCATAGCTTACGCGGCGGAATCCGAGATCATACAATGCTTGCAAATGCGCACGTGTTGTATTATTTGGATGTCCCTCAAAACTAAATTCATAGTCTTTCGCAATATCAGCTTTGGCTAAGACACCTTGAATAAGCTGTTGTAAATGCTCTATTGAAAAAAAAGTCGGTGTACCACCACCCAAATGAATTTCTTTAATGATGGGTTTTTCTTGAAGTAATTGACAATACAAATCCCACTCTTTTAAAACGGCTTGGATATAAGGTTGCTCCATTTCATGCCGTTTGGTCACTTTCTTATGACATCCACAGAAAGTACATAAACTCTCACAAAACGGTAAATGGATATATAAGCTAATGCCCTCACTTTGATTAGACTCGTCAAAAGAACGCTTTAGGGTCTGTTTCCATTGTTGCAATGAAAAAGAACTTTCATCCCAATACGGAACTGTTGGATAACTGGTATAACGTGGACCAGCCACATTATATTTCTGAATTAAAGAACAACTCATATTTACTGCTCAGTACCATATTAAGATTTACAAACCTATAAATGCACACGAGTGCCTCTATCCTCAATCCATTGTGCTGAGCTTAAACATAGATTTCAACCTAGCGAATTGCTCGGGATTTTTTATAAAAGACTTGAAACAGTCAATAATATTCTTATGCATTGAATCCAGTAGCAAAAGTATTCAAAAAAAACATCTTCTTTTTTCAATGGTTTTCTTTTTTAATGGTTTTATGCTTTGATGTATAAAATCATTTTGTGCGCCTTTGAGGATCGTCATGCAAAACCCAACCTCTGAAGATATTCAACGTGTTCGTACGTTTCTTGTCGACTTACAAGCGCGAATTTGTTCAGCTTTGGAACAACAAGAACAATTAGGTCAAGGGACTGCAAAATTTGAAGTGGATGATTGGCAACGACCTGAGGGTGGCGGTGGTCGTTCCCGCGTTTTACAAAACGGCACAGTGATTGAAAAAGGTGGTGTGATGTTCTCGCACATCAATATTTCAAAACTACCTGCTTCTGCGACTGAGCGCCATCCTGCTATAGCAGGAGCTAAAGCTCAAGCATTAGGCGTATCCTTGGTGATTCATCCCAAAAATCCAAATGTGCCGACCTCTCATGCCAATGTTCGCTTATTCGTCGCTGAACCCGAAGGTCAAGAGCCAATTTGGTGGTTTGGAGGTGGTTTTGATCTGACACCATTTTATCCCAATCAAGAAGACGTATTGAGTTGGCATCAAAGCGCATTTGATTTATGCAAACCCTTTGGAGAAGAAGTCTATACAGAACATAAGCAATGGTGTGATGATTATTTCTATTTAAAACATCGAGATGAACAACGTGGTGTTGGTGGCTTGTTTTTTGATGATTTAAATCAGTGGGATTTTGAAAAATGCTTTGAATATATGCAAGCTGTGGGTAACGGTTATTTAAAAGCCATCTTGCCTATTTTTCAACGCAATCAAGATAAACCCTATACCGAAGCCCAACGAGATTTCCAGTTGTATCGTCGTGGTCGTTATGTTGAGTATAACCTCGTCTATGACCGAGGCACTTTATTTGGTTTACAAACGGGGGGGCGCATTGAATCTATTTTGGTCAGTATGCCACCGCTTGCAGCATGGTCTTATCGTCCTGAATGGGACGAACAGAGCCCAGAAAAACAATTAACCGAATATTATTTAAAACCTCATGATTGGTTATCTATACTCAAATGACCTAAAATAATAAAAAAAAAGCTACCCAGTCACATGAGGTAGCTTTTTTATGCTTCATCAAAATAAGTTTTGAAAGATTTACTCACAATTAAGATGAGAATTATTCACAATAACGCAGCTTTTTAATTTAAATTAACCTTAAACTCGGCTACTATAGCAGACTTAAAATTTCCTTAATTTTTTCGATAAATTTATATTGAATATCAGAAGATTATAGCAGTTAACGCGAGAGGTTGATATGAGGAATTTATTAGAAAATCATAAACTTACACTTTCAGTAGGCATTCTGTTTTTACTGGTGTGTTCTGTTTCAACCACAATCATCTCTACCAATGATTTATCGGATAGCATTTCAATTACTTCCAGTGTTGTTTTATCGATTGGTTTTGTTGTCGTTTTTGCGATGATTTTTCTCGATTTTCTAGAATCTGTATGTAATCCATAATTCAAAAATAATTTCTCTTTTTTTTAAATCTTAACAATCAAAATATAACGATTTAATCCCAAAGTACGCCAAGATACTTTTTGTTGTCTTCAACGTTTTCCCGTATATTGTTGCCATGCCTTAAAAATCAATATTATCAATACTTGGACATTGGACATGAGCAAACAATTCGCAGTCATTGGCAATCCGATTGAACATTCTCGTTCTCCTGAGTTACATCATGCTTTTGCAAAGAAAACAGGTATTGATCTGAATTACAGCAGACGTCTAGCCCCACTAGATGGTTTTGAAAGCAGTGTGCATGAGTTTTTCTCTCAAAATGGCGTAGGAATCAATGTCACAGTTCCTTTTAAAGAACAAGCTTTTGCCATGTGTACGCAACTTACTGAACGCGCAAAAATTGCCAAAGCTGTAAACACGCTATGGATGGAAAATGGTGAGCTACACGGAGACAATACAGATGGTCAAGGTCTGGTCGATGCCATTAAAGCTTTGGATTGGGACTTAAAGGATGCAGACTTGCTGATTATTGGTGCAGGTGGTGCAACTCGGGGTGTCATCTATCCGTTGGTAAAAGCAGGGGTAAAAAAAATCGTGATCGCCAACCGTACACTTGCTCGTGCTGAACAATTGGTTGCAGACTTAGCAGACAGCGTGCCTGAAGCACAGCTGATGGCTTGTAGCTTAACAGCATTACAGGGACAATTTGATCTTGTTATCAATGCGACCTCAGCAAGCCTAAGTGGTGACGCCCTTATACTCCCTGAAACATTAACATTTAATCATGCATATGAAATGGCATATGGCAAAGCATCAAGTTTTATTGAACAAGCCAAAGCACGTCAAGTTCCAAGCTCGGAAGGTTTTGGTATGTTGGTTGGGCAAGCAATAGAGGCATTTTATATCTGGAATGGTGTCCGTCCAAATCTAAAAGATTTTCTCTGAATGTATACTGATGTATAAGCTCTGTAGAATGCTTATCTAGGACAGAATAAGCATCAAAAAAAGAACCTCTATTGAGGTTCTTTTTTATCAATCGCTACAAGACAATTACTTTAACTTGGCATCACTCAATGCCTGATAAGCTTGCTTGAATAAGTCATAATCAATAAATTCATTAGAATCAACATTCAATGTCGATACGACTTGATCATTAAACTTATTATTTTTAAATGCAACATAAGATTTTGCTAAAACTTTTGCTGTTTTTATAAACTCTCCACGCTGAGACTTTTCAATCTCATTTTCTGCTTCAAACTTCTGCATGTAATATTGTGCAAACACAGCTTCGGTTGTTTTATATTTTTTAACTAAACCCTGCACCTCTAAAGTACTTTGTTGAGCTTTCCAGATTTTAGCAACAATCTCATCTACATCATTTCCAAGTTCATCATCGTACTGATGATCATCTTCTAAATGATGCTTTTTCTGTAGGGCTTGAATTTGTTTCAAAGCCTGCCCTTTTGGATTGTAGATTTCTTCATCTGAGTAAGAATAAGCATAAATTGCTGCGATTTCTTGTAAATCTTGAGCAGAATATTGTTTGATCAATTCAGGCTTTTGTGCAGTCAATTTTGCAATAAAAACTGCTTTATAGGTTTTTTCATAAGAGCCAGTTTGTGCAAATACTTGTTGTGCCAGTTGCTCTAAACGTTCATCTAAACTTAAGTATTTTTGCTCATCACTACGTTCTGAACCCGATATTCCACCCACCGCTTGTTCCATAATGCTGCCTTTAAAGATCTCTTTAAAAGGTTTCGCCTGTTTGAGAACATTTTGATCAATCTTGCTTGCATTGCCATAATTAAGGAATTGCATGTCCATTTTAATGTTTAACTTACGATTTAAGGTATCTAAATCTAAGCCCATATCATAATCTGCTTTAACTGCTCGTCCTTTATTGTCCAATGACAAATCAACGATCAGTGGATTACGTTTGTCTGGAGCTGGCAAACTGCTTTCAATCTCAGTGAGATGTTGATTCCACAATTGTTTAAATTGTTGCGCATCGACCAACTGATCTTTCGCATAGCCATTAAATGTGCTGACCAATGCAGTCTTATTTTTCTCTCTCAACGCAGTATCTGATGAGGATTCTTTTTGTTGCTCACCTTTTAAGACGTCTATTTCGTAATGATATTGACAATATTCCACATCACCAAAACGAGGATTTGCTTTAGCTTTGGTCAAATCTTCACATTGTTGCTCAGTTAAGATTTTTGTCGTATTGCCGTCTGCTGCAGCTTCAACAGCCTCATCGTCAGAATCACGCTCTTGATCTTGATCAGCAGTCGCATCGTCTCCGTCATCTTCTACAGCAGCACGTGCTGCTTGTGCTGCATCCCCTGCTTCAACTTCTTCCTCTAAATCTTCATGAGACTTACGATTGACGGCATTGTAAAGTTGATACATTGCGCTTGATGCATCATTGGCACTATCATCACTCGATGTGATGCCTGCTAGCGCTTCATCTGCAGCTTTCATCGCTTCCTGAGCAGCTTCATAAGCCTCATCACTTGCCTGACTGTCGCTACTCGGTCCTAGGATTTTTGCAATATTAGATTGATTCAATCCAAACACTGAATTCATCAAATATTGACGATTCACTGTAGAGTATAATTGCCCTTGTAAGAACATTTCTTCTACTGATGTATTTAAGCGAATTTTTTCCACGATTCCTGCTTGCTTGTCCGCAGAACTCACTGCAAGATTTTCAATTTGATGAGGCGCGGCAATTAAATATGAAGTTGCACCCGACTGTTTAAGCAACTCGATCAAGGCTTTGCCATTCACCTTGTTAATATCATCTTTATATTTTGAAAAATCATAATACGCATATTTGTCTTGATCTTGAGAATTTGCCAAATAAGGCATGATCGAAAAAATATGGGTATAGAATTTATAATTATTCATATCCAAAACTGTAGGAATACGCATTTCCACAGATAAATTTGGCTTTTTGTATTGTGTTTCTAAATTAAACGATGCCATTTTTTGGCGATAATTCACTGTTCCGTCGTATCGAATTTGCAAATCATTGACAATATTTTGAACAACATCTGCTCCCATGCCGACAAAACGACTGATATAGTTTGAATCCTGTTTCGCAATCGCTTGATAAAGTTCTTTTTTCTGTATATCTGTCAGTTTAATTTTTTGATCTTTTAAATACTGATTGACCTTTTTTTCAATGGCAGGATCTAGTTGCTTTGAATCCGTAGACTTCAGATTTTGATCTTTCTGTGGGCGATCTAAATGAACTTGAAATTGCCCACGATAATCAAAATTAGGATATTCATACAGTGCATTAAACCCTTGAATTGCACGTTGAGGAGCGTCTTGATCTGCATTTAAAGCATTACTTTTAATCACATGTGTTGAACATGCCGACAAACTCAAACCTAAAAGACATAATGTTAATTTTTTTAAATGCATGAGAGATTGACTCACTTCAATATTATAAAGATACTAAAAATAGCAATGAAACTACAAAAACAAACTGTTCAATACTATCAAAAAACCAACAGATTCGCATGTACTTTTTCTACCAAATTCGCATTTCTGACAATTCTTTTAGAGAGTCTTATCAATGTATTTCTCATATGATTATGAATAATGAAACTATCGATTGAATATCCAAAACTATTTCTAAATTAGGATTAAATACATGCCAGCATATAAAGCGCCGCTCCGTGATATTCGTTTTTTAATCAACGAAGTTTTTGACTATTCTGGGCACTATAAAACATTATCAATTGGCGAAAATGCCGATGCTGATACGATTGATATGATTTTAGAAGGTGCAGCAGATTTTTGTGAAAATGTGCTTTCTCCTTTGAATCAGTCTGGCGATGAAGAAGGTTGCCATTTTAAAGAAGGTGAAGTCACTACACCAAAAGGATTTAAAGAAGCTTACGATCAATTCGTTCAAGGTGGTTGGCAAGGTTTGTCGTACCCAGAAGAGTTTGGTGGTCAGGGCTTACCAATGTCTTTAAATCTGATTAAATCAGAAATGATGGGAACTGCAAACTGGTCATTCACGATGTACCCAGGTTTAAGCATGGGCTGTATGAACACCATCATGCAATTTGGTACAGATGAGCAAAAAGCAACCTACATGCCACATCTTACTGCTGGTACTTGGTCAGGTACGATGTGTTTGACTGAACCACAATGTGGTACAGACTTAGGACAAGTTAAAACCAAAGCAGAGCCAAAAGAAGATGGAACTTATGCCATCACTGGTACAAAAATCTTTATCTCTGCGGGTGAACATGATCTGACTGAAAATATCATTCATATCGTACTTGCGCGCTTACCAGATGCACCTGCTGGCACAAAAGGGATTTCATTATTTATCGTACCAAAATTTATCCCAACGGTAGATGGCGGTATTGGTGAACGCAACCCAGTGACTTGTGGTTCAATCGAACACAAAATGGGGATTCGTGCGTCAGCAACTGCGGTATTGAACTTTGATGCTGCAACAGGTTACTTGATCGGTGAAGTAAACAGAGGCTTACATGCCATGTTTACCTTCATGAACACTGCACGTATTGGTACTGCAGTTCAAGGTCTTGCACATGCTGAGTTAGCATTCCAAGGCGCACTGCCTTATGCAAAAGATCGTATGTCTATGCGTGCACTTTCAGGTAAAAAAGATCCAGAGAAAGTTGCCGATGCAATTATTCACCATGCTGATGTTCGTCGCATGTTATTGACCCAAAAGGCAATTGCTGAAGGTGGTCGTTCAATGATTTATCATGCTGCTCAATTGGCTGATAAGATGACTGATGCTTTGGCGCAAGGTGATCAAGCAAAATTTGATGAATATGACGATAAACTTGGTTTTTATACGCCAATTCTCAAGGGCTTCTTAACAGAAATGGGCTTAGAGGCTGCAAATCACGGGATGCAAGTCTTTGGTGGTCATGGTTATATTAAAGAACATGGCATGGAACAAATTGCACGTGATGCACGTATTTCAACCTTGTATGAAGGTACAACTGGCGTACAGGCACTTGATTTGATCGGGCGTAAAGTATTGCTTTCTTCTAAAGGTAAAGTGGTTCGTGAATACACCGCTGAAATCTTGAAGTTCTGTGGTCAACATGCACGTAATAAATATATGCGTCGCTTTGCATGGGATTTAACTAAAATCTGTGCGCAATGGAATGCTTTAACTGTTCGTATCATGCTTGCAGCACGTAAAGACCGTGACATCGTTTCTTCTGCTTCTGTAGATTTCTTGATGTTCTCTGGTTATGCAATGATGGCTTATTACTGGGCACAACAAGCAGCCGTGGCTTCTGAAAAATTGGCGTCAGGAAATGGTGCTGAAGTTCCTGAGTTCTATAAAGCAAAAATCAAAGTTGCTGATTTCTACTTTGAGCAATTGTTACCGCGTGCACAAGGACATGCTGAGTCGATGGTCAACCCATCTAAGACCATGATGTCACTTGACGCTGAACATTTTAGTTTTGACTACTAATATGTAGGTTTTCGCTAAGAAAAATAGAAAGAGCGCTTCGGCGCTCTTTTGTATTTTTAAGGAAAGTTAATTGAAATTCTGCCGGAATATGCGATAACTCATCCTCTTTTCTACTTGTTTATAACAATAGAAAGCTGATTTTTTCGCATTTTTAGTCACCCACCATGCACTAAAACATACTAAACAACGTGAATTCGATGCAATTAAATCTTCAACTCATTGAAAAATAATAAATCTCTGAGGAGTCTTGCTGGGTTTTCATCAAATTTTAGGATGAGGAGCGGAGCTCCGCAAGCGCAACCATCAATAGCGTTTCATTTCTCTTGATCAATAAAATAAAAGCGATCAATAGATTGTTTGATAATCTAAAGCTTGCACTGCCACGCTTTAATGCTAAAGTTTAAATTCTTTTGCGTAGGCGATGGCTCACTTTTCAGAGATGAAAAGTGACAAAAATCTTTCGTTGAGCGAGGGGTACATCCTTTACCCCCGCTCAACATGGCGACATCCATGTCGCCTCACGATAGCAAGACCATCAATGATTCAAAAAGTACAAAATAAATGAATCATCCAAATCACTTGTATGAATAACTAGGCGGTTTGACTGTATCATCTTTCATCAAGGATTTTTATCGAACTCAGGTTAAATAAATGCTAAGTTTTTAAAAATTTCTGTGCATAAATCCAAAAAATCATCTCTTGTTTTGCCTTATTTTTGATTTTTTGACACAGGTTCAACGATGGTTTTCAGCAGCTTAAAGCGGCTTTTTTCGAGTACATAAAAACGAGTAGTGACTTGATCAACTTCATAGTTTTGATCCATATGTTCTTCTTGTGTGACCAATAAACGACTATTCGCACGTGTTGCGATGACATCTTCTGTTCGTGCCTCGTCCCCAAAACCATCAGCTAACAGTTGCCCTGTACGTTTATTGACGAAAGAATACATTCTACAACTTGCACCACATCCCCACATGGTGGTGACATATTCACCAGCAAAATCTGGTTTTTCTTTCAAAGCATCTCTCAGTCGAGTACGAAACATATTGGCACTTGGATCAGAAATATCCAGTTTGGCGGTCTTACCCGTATATACCGATTTCACAGGATAATCACGAAACTGGGGAACTGCACTTTTCGCGTGAGCAATTGAGATTGCTGTTAGGGCAAAAAACAGACTGATGAGATATTTATTCATTGTTATAACCTAAAGATTTAAAATATTTATTTTCGGTCACAGCATAACAAAACTGGATATCTCCTGCTGTTTATTTTGAGCAATATATTTATAAAAATGCCTCTAAAACAGAGTTTAAAAATATATGCCCTTGCGCCGTACAGGACAAGCGTGTTGCATCATTGACCATTAAATGACGCTGTTTTAATGGGCTGATTCGCTCATTTAAATCCTCAAGATTCAAACCTGTACGTTCAGTATAGAGTTCAGCAACGACACCATCATTTAAACGCAAAGCATTCATCATAAATTCAAACGGCATCTCAACATCTTCAATACGTTTAAACTGCAAATGTTCAGCAGGCACTTTGGCTAAATAGTCTTTAGGCAAACGGGTCTTTTGATAGCGGTAAACACCATCAGTTTGAGTAACTTTGCCATGTGCCCCTGCACCAATTGCCAGATAATCACCAAATTGCCAGTAATTCAAATTATGCGCTGATGGTTGCTCTTTACGCCAAGCAGACACCTCATAATTGATAAAACCACTAGCTTTTAAATATTGCTCACCTTGTTCCTGTATCGCCTCTAAAACATCATCGACTGGCAAAATCGGTTGTGTACGGAAAAAAACTGTATTGGGTTCAATGGTTAATTGATACC
Organism: Acinetobacter sp. Ag2; assembly: GCF_001005515.1. Taxonomy (NCBI): domain Bacteria; kingdom Pseudomonadati; phylum Pseudomonadota; class Gammaproteobacteria; order Moraxellales; family Moraxellaceae; genus Acinetobacter; species Acinetobacter sp. Ag2. Next base: position 57,312 of record NZ_LBNA01000053.1, on the reverse strand, counting down.
AGGAAATATGTGTCGCACCATTTTCAACAGCCAGTTTTAAGTCGTATAACGCCTGTTCCAAGGTCTGTTCTGGTAATCCATGCATCAAGTCAACATTCACTCGTTGAAAGCCTGCTTCTCGAGCATTTCGAATCGCTGAAACAGCATCATCATTGGAATGAATACGCCCTAATTTCTTTAAATGTTCGGTATTAAAACTTTGCACGCCTATGGATAATCGATTAATACCTGCAGCTAAATAACTTGCAAAAGGATCATGTTCAACTGTTCCCGGATTGGCTTCTAAAGTAATTTCACAATCCGGCTCAAAAGGCAGTAAGGCTTTTAATTGAGAAAATAACCATTGATAACCTTGAGCTGAAATAAGTGACGGCGTCCCCCCACCAATAAACACACTATGAATTTCTCGCCCTTGGGCAAATTCAATTTGCGTTTTAAAGTCTTCAACCAATGCCTGTAAATATTCGTGTTCCAAATCTAAAGATAATTTTCCGTCGGGTACTGCATGCGAATTAAAATCACAATACGGACACTTACGCACACACCACGGCATATGGATATAAAGTGATAATGGAATATTTTGAGGGATTAAAGCAGTCAAAGAAAAGCTCAAAGCAACTAACAGAATAATTAATTTTAACATGACTTCTAGCTTCTGATTAGAACAACTCATCAAATTGCTTTAGACTGGATATGCGCAATAAAAAGTAGATGAACAAGAATGATGAAATTATCCAGTCAATTGTTATTTCTTTTACCACTCACCATGGGCATTGGTATTGCTATGGCGTTTCAAACAGCCATCAATACGCAACTGCGTGAATATCTTTACTCCCCTTTACAAGCCGCGCTTTTATCTTTTTTGGTGGGTACACTATTGCTCGTAGTTTTGGTAATCTTCCAGTCTGAACAAAAACCAACACTACACAGTTTAGCTGTGATTCCTTGGTATCTCTGGCTAGGTGGTTGTCTTGGGGTTTATGCCATTAGTATTAGTATTTATACTGCCCCCAAACTTGGTTTCTTAACCCTTTCAGGGTTGATTATCTTCGGGCAGATCGCCACATCAATGATCATTGATCACTTTGGTGTATTGGGTACAGATAAAGTGCCAGTCAACTGGCAACGTCTTTTAGGTGGCGTGGTGATTTTTATAGGTGTGCTTCTCACTCTACAACGCTAACCAGTTTATTTTTTCTTAAGCACATTTAAAACGAGTATTACCTGTGTCTGTATCAGTAAAAGCCACGACTACCCGCTTTGAATTAAAGCAACTTTTTCATTTGATGCTGCCGATTTTGATCACTCAATTTGCTGCCGCAGGTTTTGGATTGATTGATACCATCATGGCTGGGCATATGTCTGCCGAAGATCTCGCCGCAATTGCTGTTGGGGTTGGATTATGGATTCCAGTGATGTTGCTGTTCAGCGGTATCATGATTGCCACAACACCTTTAGTTGCCGAAGCCAACGGTGCACGTACACCTGAAAAAATACCATCCATCGTACGTCAATCATTATGGGTTGCTTTCTTACTTGGCTTGATTGGAATGATGGTTTTACAAATCATTCCATTATTATTGCCCATTGTCGGTGTCCCTGAGTCCCTGCTTCCGAAAGCCAGTTTGTTTTTACATGCGATTGCATTTGGTATGCCTGCATTTACCATGTATTCAACTTTACGAGGTTATTCTGAAGCCTTGGGCTATCCACGTCCTGTTACAGTGATCAGCCTCGTGGCACTGGTTGTGCAAATTCCACTTAACTTTATTTTTATGTATGGTATTGGACCGATTCCACATCTAGGGAGCGCGGGGTGCGGTTTCGCCACAGCATTATTGCAATGGCTCATGTTCATTACAATCAGTACTTATATTTTCAAAGCAAAGCGTTATCAGTCGACTCAACCCTTGAGTAAATTTGAGAAAATGGACAGTGCACTCATCAAGCGTATTCTTAAACTGGGTTTACCGATTGGCTTAGCGATTTTCTTTGAAGTGAGTATTTTTAGTACGGGTGCAATTGTGCTCAGTCCATTAGGGGAGATTACGGTTGCCGCACATCAAATTGCCTTATCCGTCACCTCTCAGCTGTTTATGATCCCAATGTCACTTGCTTTGGCACTAACGATTCGTACAGGAACCTATTTTGGTGAAAAAAATTGGTTCGCCATGCGTAAAGTGCAAAAAGTTGGATTAATGACCAGTACCTTATTTGCCTGTACCACCATGTTATTACTGTTGCTATTACGTCCAGAAATCGTTTCAGTTTATACGCGAGATTATGATGTATCTCAAGCTGCCATTTATTTGATTCTATTTGCAATTGGCTATCAGCTCATGGATGCTTGGCAAGTGAGTGCTGCTGGTTGTTTACGTGGAATGCAGGATACCAAAGGACCCATGTGGATCACCATGCTGGCTTATTGGATCATCGCCTTTCCAATTGGAATTTATTTGGCACGTTATACCGATATGGGTGCGGCGGGTGTCTGGACAGGTTTAATTATTGGATTAACGGTTGCTTGCGTCTTATTGCTTATGCGCTTATATAACAATAACAAGCGCTTAGCACAAAACCAATGATTAAAATTTTAAATAATGCTGTTTCATTAACAGCATTATTTTTTCTAAATCAAGTCAACTCAAACTGAGTTATATCATCTAAACAATACATCAACTGTCTAAATCCTCGGGTGACTTGACCAGATCATATCAAGTTCATGATGAACTTATATTCTTTCAGCTATTCAGATTGCAGTTGATAGGCCTGTTGAAATTTTTCAGACATTTCCGATACATCTGCAATCTCTTTGATGATTGCTTGCCCAACAATCACTTCAGTACCATTAAACGTCATGGTTGGCGCGCCGTATAGCGCATAACCTTCGTTAAGCGCTTTGCTCACCCTTGCACAAAAGTGAACATCATCTTTGCCCGTTAAATAACGATAAACTTTCATCCAACTACAACTATATAAATATGTGAAAACATTTTAATCCAAAATACACAAAAACAGGCTTATACTGTCCAACGAGTTTAAATATCAAAAATAGCCAAGCAGAAACAAACGCTTAACAAATTAGAGTAGGCAGTTTAACAATAGTCGCCTATGATCAAAATAAATGAAACATCTAATCTAAACTGAAGGATGATTACGAATGTCGAAAAGTACCAGTACACCCGGTCGCCGCTTTATGAAACTTGCCAGTATGACTGCAAGTATTGCGACAAAAACGGTATCAAATTCAATTCGTAACTTCAATGCAGATGAAGAGCAGAAAAATGAAGCGCGCAGCAAGCTGTTTCAAGATATTGGCGTACAAATCGCAGACACCTTAGGTGAAATGAAAGGTGCTGTAATGAAAGTTGGGCAAATCGCCTCTCAGTACAAAGATATTTTTCCGCCAGAAGTTGCTCGTGCCATTGCCAAATTACAACGCCAAGCACCTGCAATGCCCTTTATTGAAATTAAGCAGCAAGTCGAACGAGAGCTTGGCAAACCCATTGATCAAGCCTTTTTATATTTTGATGAGCAACCTTTTGCCGCAGCCTCAATTGGTCAGGTACATAAAGCAACTTTGAAAAATGGCACAGAAGTGGTGGTTAAAGTTCAGTACCCAGGTGTGGATGAAGCCTGTGAAAGTGATTTAAAACAAGTTCGCCTAGCATTACGTCTTATGGGGGTACTTAAAGTTGATAAGAAATTACAAGACCGCTTATTTAAAGAAATTCAAGACAGCCTGCATGAAGAATTGAATTACGAAATCGAAGCACAAAATTTACAAGTATTTCGAACTTTCCATCAGGCTTTGGATAGCAAAATTATTATTCCAAAAGTTTTTACTGAATACTCAAGTCGTCGAATCCTGACCTTAAGCCTTGAAAAAGGTGAAAGTATTGAAACTGCAAGCACTTGGGACTTAGATATTCGCAATGAAATTGGTCGTCGTTTGATTCTAGCACTGGGTCAACAGATCTTTTTCTTAAAACGCTTCCATTGCGATCCACACCCAGGCAATTTTGCTTTCCGTGAAGATGGCAGTGTAATTATTTATGATTTTGGTGGAGTAAAAACCTTATCCAATGAAATCATTACCCATTTTAAGGCTTTAGTCAGAGCTGCGAGAAAACAAGATATTGCTAGCATTGAAGAGCATTTAACCGCATTGGATGCATTGGCTGAAAAAGGCGAGTTCCCTGAAGAGCTTTATCAAGCATGGCTCGAAGTTTTATTACGCCCACTGACGACACATTATGATTTTGCTGAAAACTCAGCCCATCATGATGGTATTAAATTGGTGAAAAAATCTCTGAAATACTGGGATGTATTTAAGCCATCTCCAGATACTTTAATGGTAAATCGTACCATTTCAGGGCAATACTGGAATCTGATTCAACTGAAAGTTCATGATAATTTGAATGATCTTTTCGAAGAATTGGTTCCACTGCAAGATTAAGAAAAGGTTGATAACTAAGGTCATTTTACAGTGAGTGAATCAGGGGATGTATCGTTAAAACTCGAATTGAGTAATCATTCTCTCTCACGATAGTGATTAATTTTATTTTAAGTTAAGCATCTTAAATTAAAACCATATTTGAAACCTAAGCACCCTCCTCCTGCTTAGGTTTCTTTTTTATTTTCAGCAATATGAAATCATTTTTATCTGACAGATTTTACTCAAATTTAAATAGGCTTTACAAATTTAATGTTATATTATAATATTTCACTAAGTCAAAATAATGAGAGGATCAAATAATGCGTCCAGGTATCCATCCAGAGTATCGTGAAGTGTTGTTCCATGACACCAATGCAAATGCATTCTTCGTAATTGGTAGCACGATCAAGACTGCAAATACCAAAGAACATGAAGGTAAAATATATCCTTATGTAACATTAGATATATCGAGTGCTTCTCATCCTTTCTATACGGGTGAAATCCGTCAAGCAAGCAATGAAGGTCGTATTGCCAACTTTAATAAACGTTTTGCACGTTTTAAACGTTAAGTTTAAAACTGTTGTTCAAGCCTAAGTTACCTCTCTAAACTTAGGCTTTTTTTTATTCTTAGATTCTCTGATGAAGTGCAACAGAGATTTATATTATTTTGTTGATAAAATCATTTGCACAATATAAAAACCAATCGTTAAAAAGACGACACCGACAATAACACTTGAAACTGTATAGGCCAGCGCAATAGGAAAGTGTCCTTGGCGAATGAGTTGAAAGGTTTCTAAGCCAAAACTGGAAAAAGTCGTAAATCCACCGAGGATTCCCACCATGAAAAACAAGCGTGTTTCTTGTTGTAGAATTGGATAACGCAGGGTAAAAGCAAAGAAAACTCCTGCCAGAAAACACCCTAAAATATTAATTGACCATGTTGCCCAAGGAAAAAGGCTGAGAGGTTTAGAAATCAAAAAACCAGCCCCATAACGTAAGCTTGCACCAATTGCTCCACCACATGCGACCAATAGCCAATTCATGTTCTAACGTCCTTCAATCTTCTTTAAATCAATTCTTTTAACACTAACGACGCAATGCCACTTTGTTTGTGTATAACCCAATAGTTATCCACAATTTTACACAACAATAGTAAGCAATCTAATCGAGTGGTGTCTCATTTTTTACATAAAAGTTCAATGCAGGAACCACAAATGCAAAGACATCTTGTTCCCGAACTTCCCACTGTTGTAGTAATGGACAATCAATATTTAGCACCTGTGCTGCTTGAATTTGATTAAAATCAAAAGGCATTTCAATATCACCTTGTGACAAATGTTCAGGCTGATCAACCCATTCCACCCAAGCATGATCTTGATCCACAAGATAGGCAATAGCGTCTTTCCATGAAGGAAACAAAGGGTGCCAAGCTTGAGGGAGTTGCTGATCTGTTTTGATCTTAACTGCGCTGGAAAGTCGATAAAGTGCATCTAGCTCAATCTGTGTCTGAATAATATCATCTTGTCTTTCATGGACAAATTGCAAGGCATATTGTGCAGGCATCGCATCACTTGTTAAACGCCCACTGAGTACATAAAGTTTCTGATCAATCATGACCTGTTCAAAAATCACCGTTTTGTCTTGTTGCTCAGGTGCAATATAAAAACGCCAATTGCTTTGTCGAGGTGATGGCATGAGCTGACGTAAACGACCTAAAAAAGAAAAGCCAAAATGCTGGTGTTGGTAAGTCAAAATACTAAAAATCGTTTTACCTTGTTTTTCCCACAATTGAACATGACTCGGATAGCGTGAACGGACTTTTTCTATATCCACCAACCACGACAAATAAACAATATTTTTTACCTGACTTTGTAACTGCAAAAAGGGAATAAAACGCATCAAGATACGGCGTAAACGAAGTAAAAATGAGCATTGCGCAAAAAATGCAATGAGTTTTAAAGTAACGCCTGCAGTTTGTTTTTTAAGACGATGTCGGTTCATAAGGCACGATGACTGTTCCCTTCAAGCATTTGATTCTAACAAATAGCTTTAAAAAATAATTTATCTGGCAAAACACATAAGAACATTACTGATTTATAAACGATAGGTTATGCTATGTGCACGACTGAATATGGAATTCTCAAATCATGGTTCAAGATTTATTGAAACAACTTCAAGCTGGCGAAGCAAAATTTGCCGATGTTATTCAACATATTGAAGCGCGTTATACACATACCCCAACCGCATTTCAAAATGGTCAACAACATAATGCAGCAACAGAAAACCAAGGCAGTGCTAAAGTTTTTTCTTTTGCTCAGCTAAATCAACTCGACCAACAGCAAACCTTGAACTTGTTCGCAGAACACTATGCTTCTGTTTTGGCGACTCCAGATGCGTCAGATCATCAAAATATTCGTCAATTTATGCAAAATGGTTGGGATGGCATTCAATTTGAGGGTGTAGCTTTAACTGCGAAATAAGATCTATCATCATTGTAAACATCAATGAATTGGCTCAAGCTACATATCGCAATTAAAACAATAAAGGGATCAAATTGATCCCTTTATTCTGCGCTTATGGTCGCTCATCATATTGTGGCAAACCATCACAAATATGATCCCACTCTGCTTTATAGGCTGCATAAATATGCATGGTGGGTTGATGTTCCAATGCCGTGTCGAGTGTTCCAATTCTTAAACGATAGGTCTCTGGAGCTTCAGCTTTGATGCTGATAATCGGCGAGCCACACTCCTGACAAAAACATCGCGTGGTAGTCTCGGTTGATGCAAACTGTTTTAGCAACGACTCACCCTTTACGATTTTAAAGTCTGCTTTTTGAATGGGTGCATTGGTCGCAAATGCCGTACCATTTGCTTTTCGGCAACGTTTACAATGACATTGGATGACTGGACCTATTTCACCATGAACCTCATAATGAATCCCACCACACAAACAACTTCCTGTATACAATTTTTCAGCAGACATTTTTGAAAATCTCACCATGTGCAAAAATGATTAGTTACTCCATCAAATTAGCACAAAATATCTACTTTTAGCGGAAATAAATCCTTTTTTATAACAGGTCAGAAAGATATTGATGCACGCCTTCACCTGCCGCTCGACCAGTAGCAAAACAAGCCGTCAATAAATATCCACCTGTCGGTGCATCCCAATCCAGCATTTCACCACAACAAAACACAGAAGGATGAGATTTAAGTTGTAAATCCTGAGTCAATGCTTGTTCTTTGACACCACCTGCACAACTAATCGCCTCTTCGATAGGGCGGAATCCCTGTAATTCGATTTTGAGGTGTTTAATCTGTTGTGCCAACTGTTCTGGATCACTCCAGAGTGCTTTATTAACGAATTCACGCAGCAAACTTGATTTTGCTGTGTCTAAGCCTGCTTTACGCCAAATATTGGCAGTCGACTGCTTTTTAGATGGCTGTAATTTTTGTACCAATTGCTGAATAGATTGATCGGGTAACAAATCCAGATACATGACGAGTGGTTGACTTTGTTGAATCAGTTGACGCAATGAGCGTCCTTGCTTATAGATGAGCCCACTTTCCAAGCCATAATGGGTAATAACGATATCACCTTGAGTTTTAACCGAAGGCTCAACCCAAGCATCTACTCGCTTTAAAGGCTGACCAAAAACAGACTGCATATAGTCTGACCATGGATAAACTACACCCGCATTACTGGGTTGAAAAGTTTCAATTTCAGATGAGGACAACCATTTTTGCCATGCGCCATCACTGCCTAAACGAGACCATGACACAGCACCACAAGCCAAAATAATCGCATCAAATTTCTGCTCATTGATTTGATTACTTTTTAAATCAATCATCTTGAGTTGCTGATGTTTCAGGTCAGTAACTTGATGACGATAATGAAACTTAACCTGTTGCTCAACTAAATGCTTCAACCATGCTCTTAACAGTGGTGCAGCTTTCATTTCTACAGGAAAAATCCGCCCAGAACTGCCTACATAAGATTCAATGCCTAAACTTTGCATCCACTTTTGAATCCAAGCAGCATCCCACTTTTCAATCCAAGGTCTCAACCATTCCACTTGATCATAACGTTGAATAAATTGCTCAAAGGTTTCAGCATGTGAGATATTCAGTCCCGTTTTTCCCGCCATCAAAAACTTACGTGCTGCCGATGGCTTTTGTTCAAAAACATGAATCTCATAATTTTTATATTGGCTTAAAACATCTGCCGCCATTAAACCTGCAGGACCTGCACCAACAATTGCAACTCTCTTAATCGACATGTGCTTGCTCGGATGATGTCTCGGCTGCCTGCCCATGACGAGGTTGCATATCATCAAAACGAGTTAAATAATGCTCAGGCTTACGAATAATCAATTGCTGACACAACTCACCACGTTCTAAGTATTTAATTTCAAAATGTGTTCGTGCTGAATCTGATGCAATAATTTGTTTCTCGTAAGGAAGTTTCCAAACGTCTTGTAACTGTTGCTCTGCTTCAGCGATATATTCAGGAATATTACTGGCCAATGTAATACGACCATTTGGTTGTAGCCTAGATATCAAAAACTCAAAAAAAGGCATATTTAACCAGCGTTGTGCTGGATTATGCGGTTCAGGATTTGGATAGAGAATAAACAACTGTTGCACCTGCGCTGGGTATAATGCATGTACAACCCATGGCAATGCATCGGCATGAATTGGCGTTAAATTCGTTTGCCCTTCTAATTGATGCTGTTTTTGCATTGCCACAAATTTTTCTCGAGTCCGTTCGATTGCAATCAGGCTCAAGTCTGGATGTTGTCCTGAAAACAACAATGCATGTTTGCCTTTTCCCGCCCCGATTTCCACACAAATAGGAGTATTTTCAATACGTTGAAAATCACGAGGAGCATGCATACGCTGTGCTTGAAATTGACGAATCGGCATAATCAGATCAAACTAAGAAAAATCGCTGCAAGTTTAACAATTCTTTGCAGGTTTTGCTTTTCTAAATGAGAGTTTCTGTATGGCTAAAACATTTCCTTGTCCACGATGTGGTGAACCTTCAACATGGGAAGCAAATGAATTTCGCCCATTTTGTTCTGACCGATGCAAATTGATTGACCTCGGTGCCTGGGCGAATGATGAATATAAACTTCCTACTCAAGATGCACCTCAAATGGATCAAAAACGACATGAAGATGATTATGAGGATTAATCAATCATGTGGCTGCCCAAATTCGTTTAAGTACCTTAAGCCAATTTTTAAAGCATATTTGTTCAATCAATTGATCTGAATAACTGCGTTGTCGCATTGCACTGATGAGTTTCGAAACTCCCATAATATCTTTGAGTTCATTACTAATCAGTGCACCATCAAAATCAGAACCAAAGCCGACATGTTCTTCACCTAAGTAGCGCATCATATATTCCAAATGATCTAAAATAATATTGATGGTCGTATCGGCATTGCGCTGTCCGTCTGGGCGTAAAAATGCCACATCAAAATTTACTCCAACCATACCTTGACTATCGCGTATTGCCTTTAATTGAGTATCCGTTAAATTTCGTGCTTGTGGACACAATCCATAAGCATTGGAGTGAGTTGCAACAATCGGTTGCGCTAAAATCTCTGCTGTATCCCAAAAAGCACGCTCATTCATATGTGAGACATCAACGAGCATCTTTTTATCCGCACAACGTGCAATTAAAGCTTTACCCTCAACTGTAAGACCGGGACCTGTATTTGGAGAATGAGGAAATTTAGCATTTAAACCATGTCCAAACTGACTTGGTCTATTCCATAGTGGTCCTATACTACGCAGCCCTGCATCATATAAGACATCCAATAGTTTAGGATCTTGTTGTAAAGCTTCTGCCCCCTCCATATGAAGGACAATACTCAACTTTTTTTCAGTGATACAAAATTCAATGTCTTCAACAGATGTACAGATTTGAATATTGTGCGAACGTCTAGTCAACTGTTGAGCTAAATCAAGCTGCTGCAAACAAATCTCTTCAATCTGTTGTTGGGTAAACTCATCAATGCTTTGATCGAATAGTTTATTCGGATGATGTTGCTTTACATAATCAAATGGCGGTAGAAAAATAGCAAAAAAACCACCTGCAAAACCTGCTTTCTGACAGCGTTTGAAATCAAGATGCCCAGGCAATCCTTGGTGGATAAAAGCATCGACAGGATCATGATCATCAGATAACCACAGCCTTGTTAAAACATCATTATGACCATCGAAAATTGGAATTATATCGTGGCGCATACTGCACATCTCGCTAAAATCATCCATTTGAAATGTTTAGAACAGAAATGTGATTATTCATTCGTTTAGAATTTTTACTATTGCGAAAAATCAAATTACTGAGGGAAACAGCTTGTTCAGTTTCTGCTCGTGCTTGTTCAATCAAATGATGATATGGCGATTTAGCGCAGACTGGATCAGCATTAGATGCATTGCCCGTTAACATATAAGCTTGGCAGCGACAGCCACCAAAGTCACGGTCTTTATCAGGACATGTACGACAACCTTCAGGCATCCAAGCATCTCCACGATATTGGTTAAAAGCCTTAGATTCATACCAAATTTTTGCTAAAGATTGTTGACGGACATTCGGAAAAGTCATCGGTAATTGACGAGCCGCATGACATGGTAGTGCCATGCCATCAGGCGCTATCGTTAAGAATATTTTTCCCCAACTATTCATACATGCCTTTGGACGCTCTTCATAATAGTCAGGTACCACAAAAATAAGCTTACAAGGACGCTTTTGCAGACGTAATTTTTCTCGATAAGCATTGGTAATGTGCTCAGCACGTATTAACTGGGTTTGAGTAGGTAATAAATACTGACGATTTAAAAAAGCCCATCCATAAAACTGACAAATTGCTAACTCGACAGTGTCCGCATTCAATTCAAGACAAAGCTCAATGATCTGTTCAATCTGATCAATATTATGTCGATGAATGACAAAATTAAGCACCATTGGATATTCATATTTTTTAATAATACGGCACATATTGTATTTTTGTTCAAAGGCATATTTCGAACCCGCCAATGCATCATTTACCAACGGATCGCTTGCCTGAAAACTTACTTGTATATGATCAAGACCTGCTTGTTTTAAACTGCCTACTCTTTGTTCCGTCAACCCCATACCCGAAGTGATAAGATTGGTATAAAAACCTTGTTGATGTGCATGTGCGACTAACTGCTCTAAATCTTGACGAACCAAAGGCTCTCCACCAGAAAAGCCTAACTGCACAGCACCAAGCTGGCGAGCTTGATCAAAAACATCACACCATTGTTGGGTCGTTAACTCATTTTTATGTTGTGTATAGTCTAAAGGATTGGAACAATATGGACATTGTAATGGACAACGATAGGTTAACTCTGCAAGTAACCATAACGGTAGTCCAATATCGGTTGTCATTTAAAATCAATCCAATATTGTTGTTGAGCAACCAACATATAATCAAAAACATCATTGTCTATTTCAGCAATATCTCCAAATTGTTGTTTTAAATAAGTAATAATATCTAAAATACTATTTATCCCATCAATACATTGCCCAATCGCACCAGCGCTTTCATTTAACTTGATCATGCCTTCAGGATATAAAATAACAAAACTATTTTGCGCAGGTTCAAACTGAAAACGGTAGCCAGGTCGCCAAATAGGAATAAGATTTTGATCAAGTGCTTTATTGTTCATCTAAATAATCCTTTATGCCAAACTCGTTGTTTAGTCACAGTATGATAAGGCGCTTCATGATGTATATAAGCCAAAGTTAAAGCATCTAAAATGCTCCATAAAACATCAAGTTTAAACTGTAGTATTTCTAACATTCGTTGCTGTTGCTCATAACTGGTGAAGGAATCCAGTGTAATCGTCAAACCATGCTCAACATCTCGTCGAGCTTGACTTAATCGAGAGCGAAAATATTGATACCCCTGATCATCAATCCAGGGATAATGTTTTGGCCATGAGTCTAATCGCGATTGGTGGATTTTAGGTGCAAATAATTCAGTTAATGAACTACTTGCAGCTTCCCGCCATGACGCTCTGCGTGCAAAGTTGACATAAGCATCTACAGCAAAACGTACCCCTGGGAGGACGAGCTCTTCAGAAATTACCTGTTCACGTCGAAGACCTACAGCTTCTGCCAAACATAACCAAGCCTCTCGCCCCCCACCATCGGGATACGTACCATCTTGATCAATCATTCGTTGAATCCACTCCTGACGTACCCGTTGATCTGGACAATTTGCCATGATCGCAGCATCTTTAAGTGGAATATTAATTTGATAATAGAAACGATTTGCAACCCACGCCTGAATTTGCTGTTGGCTTGCCTTTCCTTCCGACATCATGACATGAAACGGATGATAAATATGGTAATACTGTCCTTTGTCTATAATCGCTTGTTTAAATTCTTCTAGTGTCAACGCTTTCGGTATTTGATTCATAGGGCATCTTATTAAAGTTCAATGTGCATTCCGTCGTAAGCAACCTCTACCCCATTTGCTTGAAGTTCAGCAAATTGGATGGAGTTCTCATTTAAAATTGGATTGGTATTATTAATATGAATCAGTATTTTTTTTACGTCTGAGAGCTGATTCAAATAAGACAATGATCCACCTTCACCACTAATGTATAGATGTCCCATTTCTCTTCCAGTTTTTACGCCTACACCACATTTTTGCATCTCATCATCTGTCCATAGTGTCCCATCAATCATCACACAATCTGAGTTCCTCATCGTCGCCATAATCATGTCATCAACTTTTCCAAGACCAGGCGCATAAAACAACTGCTTTTGTGTTTTTTGGTCTTTAATAATTAAAGCAATATTGTCACCCTCATGCGGATCATGGCGATGAGGTGAATATGGCGGAGCCGCACTTTGAATCAGCAAAGGAATGAATTCCAAATGCTTAAAACCATCTATTCGAAAAGCATGATTTGGGTCAATCTGGCGATATTGCAGTCCACCATTCCAGTGCTTCAATATATTAAATACGGGAAAACCTGTACTGAGGTCTTGATAGACCATTTCAGTACACCATACAGAGATTGGACATCCTTCGCGTAAACTAAGAAGCCCTGAGGTATGGTCAAGTTGACTGTCCATCAGAATGACATTCGTAATGCCAGTATCACGTAATTTACGCGCTGGTTGAGCTGCCCTAAAATCAAATAACTGTTGGCGAATATCTGGCGAAGCGTTTAACAAAATCCAGTCCGTGCCATTTTCAGAAATGGCAATCGAGGACTGTGTTCGAGCTGTAGCTTGGATCGTGCCTTTACGGATACCATCACAATTAACACAATTGCAATTCCATTGTGGAAATCCACCACCTGCGGCTGAACCCAATACATAAATATACATAGCAGTAAGATCTGATGATGATAAAGATCAAAGCCCCAGATCAAGGCTAGGGCTTATTTGGGTTTGAAAGTAAAAATAATTAACGGGCTTCGAAGTACATGGTAACTTCAAAACCAATTCGTAAGTCAGTAAAAGCTGGTTTTATCCATTGCATAAAATTTTTCTCCAAATTCAATTCTTATTTAAAAAATTAACACCTAATCAGTACCACAACAGTGTTCAAATTTTATTCTAAATAAAAATACTATCCTTGTAGACCCTGTTTAGTTAATATTTTGTTCGATAGTCGTTATCGTTAAAAATGAGTAAAAATTATTCGCCATGTCCGACGAGGTAGATCAAAATCCAAAATTAAGACAATTTTTGTTCCATATTTTAATTCAGTGTAACTTTCTTACTCTGATTAAACAGTTTTTTTATAATTTAAACACAATAGACATATATATTTCACAATAAACGCCTATTTTTTAACACACGCTTAGCTATATGATCATTGCGTGCTAAATGTCACACTTTTCCATATAAAAAATTAAAAAAAGTTTCATTGAAACTAAATTGGAGTATCAAAATGTATATAGGTTTAAAAGTTTTTACTGCTATTTTAGCCATTTTATGTGTATTTTTTACCACGATAGGCATTTATGCACTTGATGCATCACTGATTATTATTGGTATTCTCTTTGCAGCTTCAATTCTCTTGATTGTTTTAGAGGCGCAAAAGCGATCAACCAATCCGTTTATAAAACGCAAACACTACCATCGAATAAATATTTGAGAATGAACGATCATTAGCTCACTCATTGCATTATCCAACACTGACTGAGCTGTATTTTATTAGATGGCAAGTTTCGAAAAAATTACCCTGCTTTACTTGCCACGAATGGATTATGCTGTTTCTCAAACCCAATCGTACTCATAGGACCATGCCCTGAAATAAATTGGGTTTCATCAGGCAAGCTAAAACATTCACGCTGAATAGAATCGAGTAATTGTTGATGATTGCCTTTTGGAAAATCTGTGCGCCCAATTGAACCTTTAAACAATACATCACCCGTCCACAGCACAGCATATTTAGCATTGTAAAAGATGACATGACCAGGGGTATGTCCAGGCGCAAAACGAACTTCAAATTCCTCTTGCCCTAATTTCAAAGTTTCACCACCTTCAAGCCATTGATCAACTTTAACTGGCTCGGGAATAGGAAAGCCATAACGAGCAGACACTTCTTGAATCATATCTAACCAAAATTGGTCTTCTTTATGTGGACCAATCACAGGTACATTCCATACTTTAACCAATGCACCCACAGCACCAGCATGATCCAAATGCCCATGCGTTAACCATAACGCTTTTACCGTTAAGCCAAGCGCTTCAACTTCTTGTTTTAATTTTTCAGGCTCACCACCTGCATCAATCAGTACCGCTTCTTTAGTTTCCGAATCCCAAACAATCGAACAGTTTTGAGCAAACGCCGTTACGGGTACAATTTTGACTTGTAACATAATAATTTCCCTAAAAGAATAGCGTCTGTTGACATTGCAAAAAACGCTAAGCCTGTAACTGTGACTTGAGTGCCTCTAATTGAGTCTGTAACAGCAGTCCCAATAGATCAATGTGGTCGTCTCGATCATTCAATGCAGGGATATAAGCATAATCTTTACCCCCTGCTTTCAAAAACAATTCAGCATTCTGAATTGCCAACTCTTCTAAAGTTTCTAAACAATCTGCTGAAAATGCAGGACTCAGGATTTGCACAGATGCTACACCTTGTTCTGCCCATGCTTGCAATAATTGATCCGTATAAGGCTTGACCCATTCCTGTTTCCCAAAACGTGACTGGAAACTTATCGCCCATTGGTCATCACTTAACTGTAGTGCCTGAGCAACCTTTTGCGCAGTCACACGACAACGATCTGCGTACGGATCACCCTTATCTGCATAAGGTTGCGGAATACCATGAAAAGACATTAATAACTTTTCCGCTTGACCATGCTGTTGTTGATAATCACGGACACTATTGGCTAAAGCCTGTATATATAACGGGTGTTGATAATAATCACGAATGAAGCTTAGACCTGGAATATTTCGTTGTTTCAGCAGCCATTTTGCCACTGCATCATATAACGGTGCGGTAGATGTTGCCGAGTACTGAGGAAATAGCGGAAAAAGAATAATGTGATCATAAAGCTGTGATTCAGCTTCAGCTAACACACGATCAATACCTGGTCGACCATAGGTCATTGCAGGAACAATGGTTAAATCAAAATCAGTATTGAATACGCTCAATTTCTTTTGAAGTTGTTGAACCTGTTTAAATAAAATTTCTCGCATTGGAGAGTCATTCGACCATACCTGCGCATAGGCTTCCGCTACACGCTTAGGTCGGAACGGCAGAACAAAAGCATTTAAAATAATTGCCCACAAAATTTTGGGAATTTCAATAACCCGCTGATCCGATAAAAACTGCTTTAAAAAAGCCCGAACCGCTGGAGCTGTTGGTGCGTCTGGTGTGCCAAGATTGGCAATAATAATCAGGACTTTAGGTTTGGATAAAGACATTTTTACTCTGTTTGCACAATATCATGATCTCTAAATATCAGCTTAACAGAGTCAATCTATAAACAGAATTTTTATCTGTATATTCACACTGTATACCCTTAAAAAATAGAGGAACGATGACTGATACGTTGTGAATTTTCCAGCAATTTGACACATTTATCGGTCATTTGCCATAACATACGCTGACGATCATCACGCCCAACAGGGACAATCCATTCATTTTGACGAACTTGTTGTTTAATCGTATGTAAAGAACGTATATTGATCTGTGCTCTAGATACAGCATGCGCACGAGGCATGACTACTTGTGCATCTGTCAGACCTGTATTATTTAAATAGTCATTCAGCACTTTAGAGAAAAAATCCTCAGGTGTTGGTTTCCTGAATTCAACAGACAATATTTTTAATAACTCTGCCCAAGTCATTTCACGTGCTGGAGAAAGCTCCCTAAAATTACCATCTTGATAAGCATGCATACGGTAATCGAAGTTAAATACTTCATGCAGTGAAACTTTTGGTAAGGTTAAAAATGGATCTGCTTCTTTACGCCCTTGTTCAACTGAGACCTGTGCTAATTTTGCTTTTAAACGATCAATTTCGTCTTGCAAGACCTGAATATTTTGTGGTCTTACCCAACCAACAACAGGATAACGCTCAAGCATTTGTGGCATGTAAGAGCGTACAGCGAGCTCTAAATCTCGCAAGGTGCGATAGGTTACAACCTGCTCAACTTCTTTTTGTAGCTGATGACGAAATTCATTGAATTTGCCTTTTAATATCGTGCTTTCTTCTTTTAAATGTGGCTCACGAGAATCTGGATTTTCATGCATAAACACAATAATTGGCTTTTGTTTGGTCACTGCATAAATATATTCAAGATGTAAATAACTCACCCCTGAAACAGACTGCTCACCATATTGGCTTCCCAACAGCAATAACACATAATCACAATCATCAATCTGACGACGTGCAAAAGCGGTACTTAACGGTGTACGCTGTTCTAATCCCCAAGAAAAGAACCCCATCCCAATCAATGTTTGAGACACAACCATACGTTCTGGCTGCATTTCTTTGCCAGATGTTGTAATAAAAACTTGATAACGTTTATCGAGCATAGGTTAACCCATTTTTGTCATACTCAACTTAAATCCATCCTTGAGCTTTAAGTAGAATATGCCCTACACTTATTAAAAATATTAAATCTTTCCAATATTGAAAGAATTAGCCGAGTTTTTCAACAATATTTTCGATAGACCATGTAATTTCAGGTTGTATGAGATGCTTGAGGACGCTTTCTAATTCTTTTGCATTTTGCCCACTCACAAAACATCGCAACCGCACGCCACTCTCTTGCGAATCAGTCGATATTAACTCATTTTTCAATAATATACGCGCCGTTTGTCGTGCAACTGCCAGACCAGAATCGATTAAGCTCAATTTAGCACCATAAAGCTCTTGAATACTTTGCTTTAAATACGGGTAATGTGTACATCCCAGAACCAAGTAATCTGCACCTTTTGCAACAGCAGGATCCAAAACCTTCTGCAAACTTTGTTTACACTCCAGCGTGTTATAACGTCCAGATTCGACCAGCGGAACTAGGTCTAAATTGGTAATGGTGAGTACTTCGACTTGGGCAGGCTCAGCAAAGCGTTGGATAACATCTTTAATCAGTTGTCCACGAAAAGTTGCAGGTGTTGCCAACACTGAAACCACTTTAGACTGGCTTTGTAAAACCGCAGGTTTTAATGCAGGAACCAAACCGACAATAGGAAAGTTTTCACCATAATGCTCACGCAAATAATCCAGACTAAAAGCAGATGCAGTATTACAAGCGACAACAGCAATCTTACAGCCTTGGCGATACAGCCACTCAATCGCTTGTGCTGTTAACTCTCGAATATTCTGATCTGTTCGTGGACCGTATGGAACATGTGCGGTATCTGCATAATAAACAATACGTTCATTTGGCAAATAATTGGCAATCTCTTGTGCAATTGAAAGCCCGCCAATTCCTGAATCAAAAATCCCAATAGGCGCATTTGCCAAAGCTTTTGGCATGGGATTTTCTAAAGGATACAGGGGAAGAATAGCGCTCATTTGATCCACTATGGATAGGTATTGAAAATAATTAACTAGCTTAAACCTCAAGTGCCTAATTGCAAGTGCAAATCACCACTTTGTAAAGACAAAATGGTATCTCCTTGCTCATTTTCAAGTAAGCTTCCGTATTCAATTAAATGAAAAAAAGCATTGCGTTGAATTAACGCATTTATCCCAAAACGGATATGCACGTATGGTCTTAACTCACCTTGATATTCGCGCATAAAAATAGCATGTTCTTTATCCACCAAACAGATGTCTTGATTGGTGGTAGTGACCTGTAAATAAGTCTGTCCGTCGATCTCGACTTGATCAACCTGATTAACCAATAAAGGCTCATCTTCAACCTCAATTTCAATCTGCTCAACAGGCGTTTTTAAGTAGAATTTCCCTTGTTCCTTCCAAAGCACTTTTGTAAACAGGTCCAACAGCGCTTGACGCTTAATCAATTGACCTTCGTGCCACCATTCTCCATTGGCTTTTACCTTCAAATCCATTTTGCCACAATGCTTTGGTTGCCACTGCTCTAAAGGAGGTATTGACCTTTTGTGACCCGCCTGTACACCTTTTAAGTATTGTGCAATAGACATTAAGTTTTTATTATCAGAATCAGGCTGATTTTGAGCCGCTGATGTTGAATTATTTTGATTTACCATGGTTTATGCCTTGCTGACTAAAAAATAATACGACTCAGCCAATTGGCTAGATTAAGGTTTATAACTATACTAGCGCAAAATATATTATTGGTACGAGCGTTAATTCGTATCTCGGAATTTTTAGAACACTCATGGCAGCACCGATTTATTAATTCCCAATAAATGCTCACGGTTGCCACCCTTAGAAATATGAGGAGTCCTACATGGAACACATCGAACGCGAATCGATGGAGTTTGACGTAGTGATCGTAGGCGCAGGTCCTGCGGGTCTTTCTGCTGCGATTAAAATTCGTCAATTGGCTATTGAAAACAACCTTTCAGACCTTTCTGTCTGTGTGGTTGAAAAAGGCTCTGAAGTTGGTGCGCATATCCTTTCTGGTGCTGTACTTGAACCTCGTGCAATCAATGAACTTTTCCCTGACTGGAAAGAACAAGGTGCACCTTTAAATGTGCCTGTGACTGAGGACAAGACTTATTTCCTCATGTCTGCTGAAAAGTCTCAAGAAGCACCGCATTGGATGGTTCCTAAAACCATGCACAACGATGGCAACTATGTCATTTCATTGGGTAATGTTGTTCGTTGGTTGGGTCAAAAGGCTGAGGAATTAGAAGTTTCTATTTTCCCAGGTTTTGCTGCTTCAGAAATTCTTTATCATGAAGATGGTTCTGTAAAAGGGATTCAAACCGGTGATATGGGCGTTGGTAAAGATGGTGAACCGACGCATAACTTCACGCCTGGTTATGAACTTCATGCCAAATATACAATTTTTGCAGAAGGTTGCCGCGGACATCTCGGTAAACGTTTAATTGCAAAATACAACTTAGATCAAGATGCTGATCCACAACATTACGGTATCGGGATTAAAGAGCTTTGGGAAATCGACCCTGCAAAACATAAACCAGGTTTGGTGATGCATGGTTCAGGTTGGCCACTTGCTGAAACTGGTTCTTCAGGTGGTTGGTGGTTATATCACGCTGAAAACAATCAAGTGACTTTGGGTATGATTGTCGATTTATCTTATGAAAATCCACATATGTATCCATTTGCTGAAATGCAACGTTGGAAAACACATCCACTGATCAAGCAATATCTTGAAGGTGGTAAGCGTATTTCTTATGGCGCACGTGCTGTTGTAAAAGGTGGTCTAAACTCACTGCCAAAATTGACTTTCCCAGGTGGATGCCTGATTGGTGATGATGCGGGTTTCTTAAACTTTGCTAAAATCAAAGGCTCTCATACCGCAATGAAATCAGGTATGTTGTGTGGTGAGGCTGTATTTGAAGCAATCCAAGCAGGTCATGCAAAAGGTGGTGATTTAGCCATTGCTCGTGTGACTGAGGGTGAAGACTTCTTTGCGAAAGAGTTGACGGCATATACAGACAAATTCAACAACAGTTGGTTAAAAGAAGAGTTACATCGTTCTCGTAACTTTGGTCCTGCAATGCATAAATTCGGTTTATGGATGGGGGGTGCATTTAACTTTATTGACCAAAATATCTTTAAAGTTCCATTTACTTTACACGATCTTGTGCCTGACTTTAGTGCCTTGAAAACTGTAGATGCGTCTACCTTTAAACCGAACTATCCAAAGCCAGATGGTAAATTGACTTTTGACCGTTTGTCTTCTGTATTCGTTTCTAACACGGTACATGAAGAGAATCAGCCAGCGCATTTAAAACTGAATGATCCAACGATTCCTGTAAATGTCAACTTACCAAAATGGGATGAACCTGCTCAGCGTTACTGCCCTGCTGGTGTTTATGAAATCATGGAAAATGATGATGGTTCTAAGCGCTTCCAGATTAATGCAGCAAACTGCGTTCACTGTAAGACTTGTGATATTAAAGATCCTTCACAAAACATCACATGGGTAACACCTGAGGGTGGTGGTGGTCCTAACTATCCAAATATGTAAATCAATAAACCCGCTTCGGCGGGTTTATTATTATTTGATTTGAGTCATTCAAAGTTAGCGTTGGTTAGCTTTGACTGATTAGATTGATAAATATTATTTGAGTAATTTTTACTTAATTCAATTCTGCACTCCGTATCAATTTTTTCTTTTTTAATATCAATTGAGCAATCACCATTTTTACATATTTCGACATGAGCAGTATATTTATATAATTGTCCGTTAACTTCTTCTGAGTCGATATCTAGCCCTCCTTTAACAGTGAGCTGATTTTCTATACAACTTAATTTAGAAACAGGAAATGCATTTTTTTCAGAAATTTCTTTCAAAGAAGAAGAGCTTGTAATAAAACCTTGGTAAGTTTTTTCCCCACTATACATAGATTGGGAATATTTAAACTTTCCAAAATTAATATTTGTAGTTTGATATTCAATATTTTGGGAAGAACAACCAGTTAATAAAATTATCCACACATATAGTAATTTCATTTTATTTGAACCTTATTTAATTCTGCTTGCAATATTTGTTCTGGAGATTTAGAAATGCTTGGTATAGTTTCACGCATCATTTTACTAAACCATGCATGACTAAATTTAGTCTCGTGAAACGTATTACTTTTTTGTTTCGGATAACTATCCCATTGTCCCCCCGCATCCGCTATGACATCATCTGTTGTATAACTCGTTGGGCTAGGTCTATATCCTTTCCACTTTGGCTTATAACCTTCCCATTCCACGGTATTCTTCAAGTCGCTAAAAACATTATTATCTGGCTTACAAAAAACATTTATCCAATTATTTGCAACAGGTCGAGGCGCTAATAAGTAAATTTGTGCTCTCACGGCAGGAGTAGCCAATATATTTGGCGTTGCTTTTGATAAAAGAACACCGACTGGATCAATTGTAATTAATAAATTGACAGGTATTCCAGCTTTATTGAGTTCTGCAACTAAGCCCGATGAATTCCAGCCCCCTAGACTGTGTCCAATAATATTAATTTGGGTTTGCGGATTCTGTGTGTAAACATCAACAATATCTTTGAAAGCATTTCTTTTACCAGTAGATATGGGAGCAGCTACTCTTCTATTGTTATACGCTTCTTCATAACCGTAATATTGTTTTAAATTTTTTGCATTTCCAGTATTAAAGTTCTTTGCATAATTACCAACAATTTCTGTCGGTCCTAACGAGTCCCCTACACCTGGTGGTTTAATATCTCCATATACAAAAGGATATTTATCAGCAGCACCTCCAACAAATGCCGTAAAACTTTGGGTATAAATTGTAAGCTGAACAGGTACAACAGGCGGTGTAGGATTAACATTTCCCATGGTTGTTCTAACTAAATTTGAATATGCTTGTACTTCAGCGCTCATATTTATATCACCACATGTATTTTATATTGTTTATTTGGTTCTTCGGTCTCTAACTTTACTAGACCTGTTTTATCCAATTTCCCTCGTTCAATTTCTTTATCATTTTCATCGAAAATAATATATTCCGTACCTTGGGCCAGTTTTTTTCCTTGATGATCCATAACATCAAACCATACTCCATATTTTTGTTTTTCTTTTTCAGGTAGATAAGGTAGCGGATTATTGATACTTGCACCACTCAAAAACTTATGTTGTCCAGCTTTAACTTCAAACAGACCTGGTGTGGTTGGCAAAACACCTGCATCACTAATCTCAATTTGAGTAGTATCAGCAATTAACACAATTTTCTTACTGGCTTTAATCTCAATACGATCTTCAGTCGAAATGATTTGAATACCTTTACGGGCAATCAAATCCGCACCATCCCCTTGGGCTTGGATCTCCACTTTACCTTTTGCTGCATAAAGCCTTGCACCTTCCTGTGCTGCAAACATACTGATCTTGTTTTGTGCATGCACCAAGAAATTCTTTTGTGTACTCAGATTGATACTATCCCCTGCACTATGACTAATTTGTTTATCCGCAGAGACATGAATGTCTTCATTGCTCGACAAGCCAATTGAATTCGGCGAGGCTAAAACCATCAAGGCTTGTTTAAATGCATCGGCTTGATTCTTGGATTCATCAGACTGATCTTTTTCCAAATCCGAAATAAATGATTTCAAATAATCTAGATTTTCTAAAGGATCAGTCTGTTGATTCTTGGCAACTTCACTTAAGGCTTTGGCATTGTTCAGGCTACTTTCTAGCTGACTTTTGGCTGCGGTTGTATCTAGATGATTACCTGATGCCCCATCTTGTGCATGGCTACTCAGCAGTAAGCCTTGACCTGCGCGTACCGCCCCCCATTGATCCGTTCTTAGCTCAAAGCCTTCTCCTCGCCCTTCACTACTATCTGTCTCTTTTGGATGACTGAGGTTGCCAAGGTTGAGTTGAGTTGCGCCATGACTGCTCTGTAACTGACTGCTGATCTGGTTGCTGGTATCGTCAAATCTCAGTTGGTTATAGCCACTACCCTGATATTCCTTGCTTTTAATCCCTGCCAATTTCTTGGTATCGGGCAACTTGCCTTTGTCATCAAACTTGCTCGGGCTGCGTTGTGCTTCATGGATTCGCCCCACCACAAATGGTCTGTCAATGTTGCCATCAAAGAAGTCGATAACAACAATCTCCCCAATCCTCGGTAGGAAGCGAGCTCCATAACCTTCGCCTGCCCATGGTGTCAATACATCAACCCAAGCTGAGTCAGTATCATTGTCATTCGAGCCTGCACCACCATCATGGCTGTGGTCTTCATTGCGGGTAAAGAGGAAGCGAACCTTGATGCGTCCCCATTCATCTACATGGATTTCTTCTCCACTTGGACCAACCACTTTGGCGCGTTGTGGATACGCCACTGGACGGTGTTTGAGTGGGTTGTATTCTGGCGCTGTACTGATGTTTCTGCGTTGTAAGATCAGCTGATTGGCTTGGCGTTCTTCACTGTTGTTTGTGGGGATACTGGTGAGCTGCCAATGGCTGTGTTCAACTAAACGATTGATTTGTTCGTTGAGGTCTTTGGGTAAATTATTTTGGTTATAAAAGGTTTTGGAGATGATCAAGAACTGCTGATCGGCAGAATCTTTTTGATCGATTTGAGGATGCCCTTTTAGCTCAAGATAATAGCCGACTTGTGCATCTCGTACCGTCGATATTGCCGTAAATTGTTTGGCTTGGGCATCGTAGTAGTTGCTAAGGTTTTGGTTAAAGCGTTCGATCTGACTGTTGCCTGATGGTGTTGCACCATCTTCCCCATTCAGGTCAGGTATCCATGCAGGGCTAAAGTGCCATACTTGTTCTAAGCCTAGACTGGCGTTGTCGTACTGGTCACTGTGCTGATGTTTGCTTTGTACATTGCCTGCACCTTCTTCAGTTTCAAGAATATCGGCTTGCCAACGGTGAATATGTACTGAAGTCGGTTGGAGTGAACGTATACCTGTAAATGATGTAATCGTGTCTTGCTGTTCTACCGCGGAACTGCGGTGAAAGCGGATGCTTCTGCGTTCTAGCGCAGTGTATTGGCTGTTGTCATCAATTAAACGTAGTTTTTGGGCTTGGATCGGTGCTGAAATGTTGGCAACATTGAGTTCGGCTTCATCAATCAGCCAGCTTAAATTTTCACTTCTCATCAAACGAGTAAGTAGATCGTAGTCGCTTTCGTTCATCTGTATAATCAATGGACGAACATCGTAGTCTTTGGTCAGCCCAGTTTTATCTAAACTCAGACTAGCAGCAAACAGCGGACTTCTTTTCTGCCATTCTTTATGAAGTATTTCAATGACTTGAATCACTGACTTATTCATAAACACTCTACTATTACGGCGTTTATGCCACAGTGACGTCGCATCCTCAAGTTTGAGCTTATAGACCGTCAGTGCACCATCACTTTGTCCCTGTGCAGCTTCGGTAATGATGCCTGTGGTACGGAACAGTTGTCCTCGGTCGGTGACTTGGTCGATTGCAGCTTGGCAACCGATAAACTGTTTGAGTGGAATATTTGCAGATGTTGCAAGACAGATCAGTTCCGCAGACACGCCTTGATTGATGGCATGTTGTCCATCAATACGTTGCAAGAACACTTGGGCGGTCAAATCAGGATTGCTAAACTGAATATGCAAAGCTCTTTTTTGAGCGGTTAATCCTAACTGATCCAATACTTTATAAATACTATTGACTAAACTATTCATTAGAATGATTTAATTATTATTAACAAATGTGTTTAGATTATACTCAAAAGTCAAAAAACTGTCATTGAAAATTTGTAAAATTTAATATTTTCTTATATTTATCAAAAATATAAAATAACTAAAACAAAGTACAAAGATTATCCAACTATCTAGACACTCTCATTTGTAATTGATTTTAGAAAGAATTTATTCAAAATCTGTATCACAATTATCAATTATTTTTAAAAGCTTTATCTCTCATTTTTGTATTCAACTTTATAAAAATGTTTACTTGTTAATTGGCTTTTAAACATTGATGAGCTGTTGAATATCGCTAGCCAGATGCACTTGATAAAAACAATAAAATTATGTTTATGCATCTGCCTCAACGAATATTCTATGATTTTGCTATTGTTTAAGAATTAACCTTTTTTGACGAGATAATGAAATTCTTTATTGCCCGCATCATCCAAAATTTCTTCTTGTAAAACGAGTTCATGTCCCAAATGCATACAAAACTTAGGAATATCCCAAGAGGTTGAATTATCGGTCGCGAAAACCTCTACCACATCACCAGATTTAGATTTCCGAATTGCTTGATGCAACATCATTACAGGCTCAGGACAACGCAAGCCACGTGTATTTAATTGAATGTTTGCTATAGGCAATGGTTCAGACATATCTCATCTCAAAAAAGCTAAATCAGTCCAAGATTTTAACACAAACTCAAATAATCAATAAGGCTTGTTATCTCTGTGTAAAAATGACGCATGCATTCATCTATTTACCTTATTTAATAGATAGACATCTGTATTTTCTTCGGTATTATAAAAAAACATTTACTAGATATTAAGAGTCTTTAGGAAAGATCATGCACGAGGAATCAGGCCCGTCGTGGGGAATGCGTGGCTTACGCAAATGGTTAGGTACAGCACCAGAAACCCGCGATGAACTGCTAAAATTAGTACAAGATTCACGTCGTTTTTTAGAACCCGATACTGTGGCAATGTTAGAGGGCGTGTTAGACCTTCCTGCCACAAAAATTCGTGAAGTAATGACCCCTCGCACAGCGATGGTGAGCTTGCAAGAAGACGACCAACTTCTTGATATTTTAGATGTGCTGATTGAGTCCGCACATTCACGTTTTCCAGTTTTCTCATCTGACCAACCTGAAAACGTGGTAGGGATTTTATTGGCTAAAGATCTATTGCCATTTTTAACCAATCGTAGCTCTGGTGTAGATGTTCATGCATTAATGCGCCAGCCTTTATTCGTCCCTGAAAGTGCGCGATCAGATCAAGTTTTGAGAATGTTAAAAAATACCCAGACTCATATTGCCGTTGTCATTGATGAATATGGTTCAACTGCTGGTTTGGTGACTTTGGAAGATATTCTTGAAGAAATTGTTGGCGAAATTGAAGATGAGCATGACAATGCCGATGAAGAAGCTCAATTTATCATTCCTGATACCACCCATAACATAGCCAATGCATGGATTGTGCAAGCACTTACACCAATTGAACATTTTAACAATGTTTTAGATGCTGAATTTTCCGATGATGAAGTAGAAACTATGGGCGGATTACTGCTTCAGGAAATTGGTTTAGTCAGTGATCTTCAAGGTCAAGTGGTTGAACTTGAAGATTGGCAATTTACCATTGTTGAAGCAGATGCCCGCACTATTCATCTGATTCGAGCTGTACGTAAATGAGAGCCTATTTTGACAAGCTGTTAAATTCATCACAACAACAAAAACAATTGCCCCTCATTTTCCCTTTAATCATCGCATTAATCTCAGGTGCAGTATTTAGTTTAGCACTCGCACCTTATTATTGGTGGTGGCTGGCAATCTTATCACCAGCCTTACTTTATGCTTGCTTAAAAGGTCGTAGTCCTCGTCAAGCCTTTGCCATAGGTCTTAGCTATGGCTTTGGACTGTGGTTTGTTGGGGCATTTTGGCTTTATACCTCCATCCACGTTTATGGTGATACCAACGCAGTCCTCAGCGTATTGATGATTGCAGTTATGGCATTTGTGATGGGGCTATTTACGGCAGTCCAGACATGGGTTTATCGTCGTTTTTTCCCTGAAACCCCATTAACATTTACACCGCTTTGGATCATCTTTGAATGGTCTAAAACATGGGTGTTCACCGGTTTTCCGTGGTTGTTTGCAGGATATGCGTTCACTGAACGATTCTTAGATAGTTATGCGCCTTTATTTGGTGTATTTGCGGTGTCTTTTGCGGTTATTCTTCTTGCCTGTGCGGTGGTGGAAATACTGAATAGGAAAGTGTTTTGGGTTGTTCCTGCGCTTGTTGTTTTGCTTGGCGCCTGGGGAGCTTCTTTTATCACTTTTGTACAACCGAAAGCTGAAAAACCGCTCTCTGTATCGCTCATTCAAGGTAATATTCCTCAAGATTTAAAATGGCTAACCGAATACCAAGTCAAGACTTTAGAAATTTATGTCAACTTAAGTCGTACTGAATGGGGTAGAGATCTCATTGTTTGGCCTGAATCATCCATTCCCCTATTTCAAACAGATATTGAACAATTTTTGGAGATGATGGATCAGCAAGCCAAAAGCTCGGGTACAGCATGGGTGACAGGCATTCCTTATTGGGATTTAAAAGAATCAAAAAAGAATGGCTATCCAATGTATTACAACAGCATGATGGCTTCTGGTGCAGATTCTTCAGGTTTGTATAAAAAACAACGTTTAGTCCCTTTTGGTGAGTACATTCCACTTTCTGGATTGTTATCTTGGGTCTTACCCGCTTTGCAAAATGATCCATCGATGAGTGGCTTTTCTCAAGGTGCATCGAATCAAAAGCCTTTTAATATTAAAGGACATGATTTAGCTGCTGCGATTTGCTATGAAGTTGCTTATCCAAATCTTACCCGACGTAATGCGATCAACAGTGATTTTTTAGTGACTGTTTCGAATGATGCATGGTTTACGGGAACTGCAGGTCCATTACAACATTTGCAAATGGTTCAAATGCGTGCCAAAGAGAATGGGCGTTGGTTTATCCGTGCTACCAACACAGGCGTAACTGCTTTTATTGACCACAATGGACATATCGTAAAACAAGCGCCTGTAGATCAGAAAGCGGTTCTGCGTGGGGATTTACCCGCAATGCAAGGTGAGACGTGGTATACCCGCTTTAGCGATTATCCGATTTTAATTTTATCGATTTTATTGTTAATTTTAGGTTGGTTTTATCGCCCTAAAACAGTCGACATCAGTTTTAAAGCACGACGCTAAAACAGTCCCCAATCGCATCAAAAGCACCTTCTCTATGCATCATAAAGGAGGTGTTTTTGATACGGATATATCATAATGTATTAAAGTAACTTGGTCCCCAAAGGCACATCCAAATCTGGGACACACAAGGCAACATGCCCATCTTGATTATGAAAACCTGTCACTAAACACTCAGATTGAATCGGACCAATTTGTTTCTTTGGGAAATTAATCACAGCAACGACCAACTTTCCAATTAAGTTTTCAGGCTGATAGAGTTGGGTAATCTGCGCACTGGATTTTTTAATACCAATCTCCTCTCCAAAATCGACATGTAAAATATAGGCAGGATTACGCGCCTTCTCAAATACTTCAGCTTGAATAATTTTTCCTACACGTAATTCCACTTTAAGAAAGTCATTCCATTCAATTTGTTGCATTTGGTTTCCCTCTTTCTATTGATCACCATAAATATCTAGGATCTGCTGACAATTCACCTATGTTTGAGACTATGTGTGTTTTTAGCCGACACTAGGCAAAAAATACGAAATTTAGCCATTCTAAATGATGAGAAACACTGTTTCACAGGGGAACGACGAAGCGATACAAAACACACAAGTCCCCCGCTGCAACTTGCGTTACAAACAAAGTCATGCTTTTTTTTTGCTCAGGGTTGTGGTTCAAATTATCTCAGCCGGTGTTATGAAACTTGAAAATAGTCTCGCTATTCTCTTCCTTTCCTTGCGGAGTATATTCCTCATGCCTGCTCAATTTTAACCTACAACGTAAGCCATTTATGAAATGTCAACAGCCCTAACATCTTAAATAAATTTAGCCCCATCGACCTTATATGAAATGGACAATGAATCATTTAAAAAGGACATTTATTCAACATATCAATTTTTTAAAAGACGAATCTAATTCAATTATATGTCGCTATACTTTATCTACCATTCACTGATTTTTTCTTTCAATTATTTCTCGCTTTATGCTACATTAGCTGTGCTGATCATAAAGCCGTAAACGTTTACGTCAATCAACGTGCCAACATATCTCCAACAAGGCTTGGAGCTATTTTTTATCAAAATTTGAATATTTTGATGTGGCACTGGCGTTTGTTGGTTTACGGAGTAAAAAATGCAAAAATCTCAATCTTTTTATTTAAGAAAAATTCCAAATCGTTATACTGCAATTGTAATGCCTTTCTTTTTATCAATTATTATGACCTTTATTGTGTCATGTATTAGTACGTTGAGAAGTATGGGTTTCGACAATTTTTCCGTCAATACGTGGGTTTCAGCATGGGGAATTTCATGGCTGATCGCATTTCCAGTATTGCTTCTGGTTTTACCGATTGTGCGTAAAATAACGATGCTTATTGTTCAACCGAGTTAATTGGATTAAATTTCAGTTTTTAATCAAAACAGTAAAACACAGAAACGAAAAACCGAGGACATTTCCTCGGTTTTAACGCGCCAATTAAATTTGAGTCACTAAATATGACAACATGCCTGCTAGAAACAGCATAGGAACATAACGGTATAAACGTACTAAATATTGTTCTAATAATGATGAGAATTCAGTTTTTAACTGAATCACCGTTAAATTTAAAGCATTATAAAAACTGATAATAGATAATGCACTAAATACGCTAATCGCCATAAACCCAATCACGATTTGACTACTGGCATCGGCATTTTGCCAAAGGTTTAAAAAAAACTGGCTAATCGGCAATAAGCTCAAAATTAAAAGAACAGATTTGAGCATCGTCCAATGAAATTGGCTAATTTCATCTGATAATAATAATGCTTTCATCTCATCCTCCAAGCAATTTAAATTGCCTTGAGAACTATTATGCAAGCTTTTTAATAAATAAAAAGTCTATTTTTATTCACAATTTAACATTCTTGTAACTATCAAATATGGGAATAATTCTTATTATAACTCTCAAACATTAATTATTTAATATAATTGATAAATTTCAACAACTTACAATATATTTATCAAATAAGAAATATTATCACTTCACTCCACATTTATTATCTCGATAAAGTGAAGTGATTAATTCCATAAAGTACTGCAAAAAATACTTTTTATTATGGCTGGTAATAAATATCAGCATCGTTTCCTTCGCCGCCCTGTTTACCATCGGCACCAAAAGAATATAAATCAAACTTACGACCTTCTGAACCGGGAATGACATATTGAATATCATTTTCCCAACTGTCTTTTGGATAGCCACCTTTAACATAACCACCTGGTAACCAGTTTTTCGCTGTTGCAGGTTGGTTGACCAAGGCATCTAAACCACCTTCTTGGCTATTCGGATAATGACCATTGTCCAACTTATATTGATCAAGTGCACCTGCCACACCTTTTAAAGTAATCTTTGTGGTATCAACTTTGGCTTTTTCTCCACGTCCCATCACATTCGGCACGATCAAAGCGGCAAGTACACCTAAAATCACAATCACAACCATCACTTCAATTAAGGTAAAACCTGACTGACGAGTCCTATTCATCTTACGTAGCATCTACTTACTCTCTATTCTTTATAAAAATAATTGGCTTAAATCATATTGTTCATATTGACGATTGGCAACATGACAGCAATCACAATCACTAAAACAATACCCGCCATAAATACCAACATTAACGGTTCCAATAATGCCAATAAGGTTGAAATAAATGAAGATACTTCTCGATCCTGCATATCTGATGCACGACTTAGCATTCGATCTAACTCACCAGAAGCTTCACCGCTTTTAATCATTTGTACCATCATTGGTGGGAAATAACCACAGCGCTCCAATTGCGTTGCCAAATTCCCACCTTCTGTCACTTTTTCTGCAGCAACATTGACTGCATCACGAATGACCCAATTACTACTCACGGCTGCGCCAATTTTTAAAGCATCGACCAAAGGCACACCTGATTGAGTGAGAATGGACAAGGTACTGGCAAAACGTGCAGCATTTATACCACGAGATAATTTACCAATTAATGGCAGTTTGAGCGTTAAACGATCAAAAGCATAATGCCCTGCCGACGTTCGTAAAAAACGAATCAGTAAGAAGATTCCCACCACACTGGTCACCAAAATAAATGGCCAAGCTTGCCGAATAATTTCACTGGCTTTCATCAAAGCCACCGTAATCCAAGGTAAAGCCTGTTTGCTTTGGTCAAACGTTTTGACGATGTCTGGAACAACATAAGTCATCAAGCCCATAACGATTGCAAAAGACATAAACATGAGAATAATCGGATAGATCATTGCACCTTGAATTTTCTTTTGCATCGCAAAACGGTTTTCCGTGTAGTCTGCAAGTTGGTCTAAAATTAAGTCTAAATGTCCAGAACGTTCACCCGCAGCAATTGTCGCAATATATAAATCAGGGAAACGCCCTATTTGTTGCATCGCTTGTGCTAGAGAATGCCCTTCTAAAACTTTGGAACGTACAGAAAGCAAAAGATTTTGCACGTAGACTTTTTCACTTTGTTTGGCAACGGCACGTAAAGCCTCCTCAAGTGGAATTGCAGCAGCAACCAAAACGGAAAGCTGACGTGTCATGAGTGCCAAATCATAGGCTGAAAATTTACGTTGAAACAAACCCGAACTTTTATTTTTGTCTTTTTGTTCAACAGCATCTACGCTTACAGGAATCCATTCTTTATCCCGTAATTGTTGACGAATCTGACGTGCTGAATCACCTTCTAACACGCCTTTGTGCTGCTTTCCTGAAGCATC
The DNA here is from genome assembly GCF_001005515.1 of Acinetobacter sp. Ag2. Taxonomy (NCBI): domain Bacteria; kingdom Pseudomonadati; phylum Pseudomonadota; class Gammaproteobacteria; order Moraxellales; family Moraxellaceae; genus Acinetobacter; species Acinetobacter sp. Ag2. The sequence goes on along the minus strand of NZ_LBNA01000053.1, from coordinate 25,123 downwards.
AAGCGCAGTAAATTGATATGCTGGCATTGTTATGCTCTAATTTTCCCAAATTTTTTGATTACGCTGTTGCGTCATACCCTATAAATCATTCATATTCATGTCTATCAATGACGGTTACACTCTAACACAAGCCGAATATGGACATGAAACAATTTCATCACAGCCTCACTAAATTAATGAGCCACTGAATTTAAAATGCCGAATACCATTGTTACACCACAAACTATTTATCGTGTTCAAGTTGCTGTTCCAGTGTATTTGAATGACTGTTTTGACTATCAAGTGAGTGCTGAACAGTACGCACAGGCAGAAATCGGTGCACGTGTTGCTGTGTCTTTCGGACGACAAAACCTTGTTGGGGTGATTGTAAAAAAAATTCCGATTGATAAACCTATAGACTCTCATTTTAAACTCAAGGCAATTACTGAACTATTAGATGATCACGCTATTCTAGACAGTAAAGTTTTAAATTTATTGACATGGTCATCGCAATATTACCAATTCCCAATTGGTGAGGTGATTCAAACTGCCCTTCCTACATTACTCCGCCAAGGTAAACCTTATGATTTATTGGCTCGTGTCTGGAAAGTAATCGATTTAAATGCTGAAGACAAAGTAAAGCGTTCTGAAAAACAACAAGATGCTTATAAAATTCTAAAATTACATCCAAAAGGAACGCAGGAAAATATCCTAAACCTGAGTGGTATTGAAACAGCAACACTAAAAGTGCTTGAGAAAAAAGCAATTATCCAATTTGCACTTGAACCTCAAAATACTCAACCTGAACCAGTTCAACTGGCTCAGTTGCCACTCACTCCCAATGAAGATCAAAAGAAAGCCATCCAAACGATTTTAAAGGCACTAAAGAAATATCAAGCATTTTTGTTAGATGGTTTAACGGGAAGTGGTAAAACTGAGGTTTATTTACAAGTGATGCACGAAGTACTGAAACAAGGCAAACAAGTGCTTGTTTTAGTCCCTGAAATTGGCTTAACACCACAAACCATCAGCCGTTTTCAGTCACGCTTTCATTGCAATATTGCATTGCTTCACTCTGGTTTAAATGACAGCAAACGTTTACAAGCATGGCAACATGCACAAACAGGTAAAGCCTCTATTATTTTAGGGACTCGCTCTGCAATTTATACACCCTTACCTAATCTCGGTTTAATTATTCTGGATGAAGAGCATGATCTTTCATTTAAACAACAAGAAGGTTTCCGTTATCATGCCCGTGATGTTGCTTTATACCGTGCGCATTTAGAAAATTGTCCAATTATCTTAGGTTCTGCCACACCAAGTATTGAAAGCTATTATTTGGCTCGTCAAGAAAAGCTGACACGTATTGAATTAAATCAACGTGCAGGCGTCGCGTTGATGCCGAAAATGCATTTGATTGATTTAAAAGTTGCTAAGAAGCAACAAGGCTTAAGTGATGTTTTAATCGGGGAAATTAAAAAGCGTCTAGATAAAAAAGAACAGGTCTTAATTTTTTTAAATCGTCGCGGTTATGCACCTGTATTAATTTGTGAAAGTTGTGGATGGCAAGCCAACTGCCCAAATTGTGATGCACACTTTACCTTACACTTAAAACCTTATCAGCATTTACACTGTCATCATTGTGGGACGATTAATCGTTTGCCTGATGCCTGCCCACAATGCAATCAACAACAATTAAAACCAATCGGCATGGGAACTGCAAAGGTTGAAGAAACATTAACTGAATTATTCCCCAACTTTCCTGTACTTCGCGTCGATCGAGACTCAACTAGCCGTGTCGGCAGTTGGCAGAAAATCTATGATCAGATTCAAAAAAGTGAACCCACGATTTTGCTTGGGACGCAAATGCTCGCCAAAGGGCATCATTTCCCATATGTCACTTTGGTTGCAATCTTAGATATAGATGCAGGTTTACTCAGTGTCGACTTTCGAGCAACAGAGCGTACAGCCCAATTGATTATTCAAGTTGCAGGTCGGGCAGGTCGTGGAGAGAACAAAGGAGATGTCTATTTGCAAACACTTCGACCTGATCATCCTTTATTAAATACTTTGATTCACAATGACTATCGAACCTTTGCCAAGCAAACCTTAAAAGATCGTCAAGCCGCTTTGCTTCCCCCTTTTCGCTATGCCAGTTTGATACGTTGTGAATCTAAACATCAGGAAGAAAATCTAAAGTTTTTGACTGAAATGACGCAATTACTTCGTCAAATGTCGGAACCACATTTAATTGATATTTGGGGACCTATTCCAGCTCCAATGGAGCGTAAAGCAGGTCGTTACCAAGCACATGTGGTATTGCTTTCACAAGATCGAGCAAAAATGCACTTTTATGTCCATCAATGGTGGCCACTATTGTTACAGCAAAAACCATCTACAATGAAAGTAACGATTGATGTTGATCCACAAGAGTTGAGTTGAGTCTTAATGTGTATTGAGTTTAGATCTATATCTACAATCCATGATATAGATCTATACTTTTTTGATGTATTGACGCACATCACAATATAAATCTTAAGCTGAGCTGTAACGAATCACCATAAGAATTCGACCATAGATCTGTGGATAGCACCCAATTTCAGAATTACACAAAAAAAAGTTACTCAATCCATAACAATGGAAAATAAGTGATATTTACTAAAACCAATCCTAGCAAACCAATGATAAAAGTTGATAACTCAGATGCTAGCGGGATGAGCGCTATAGTCAACTAAACCTTTTATTTCACAAGACTACTGATCAATGCCAAGCATTAAAACAATCTATTATTTTAAAGCTTTAAATTTAAAGAAATTATTCACTTTTATTCTACTCACAAGCAATTTCTCAATAAATATCTCCAAGTCAGTCACAAAATCAAGCTACAATTTCCTGAGAAAGAAAAGAATGTAAGGCACGTGAATGTCATTGTTACTCCAAATCACCATTTTTCTTGGTGCAGCTTTAATCCTTGTTCCCCTTGGGAAAAAACTGGGCATTGCGACTGTGCTCGGTTATCTATTTACAGGAATATTGCTCGGTCCAAGTGCGCTGAATATTGCCAATGACCCGGAAGAAATTATGCATCTCGCTGAGTTTGGCGTGATTCTGTTAATGTTTCTGATTGGCTTGGAACTTCGCCCACAACGTTTGTGGGAAATGCGTCAGTCGATTTTTGTCATGGGGAGTTTACAAGTCGTTGTGACCGGCGTGGTACTGATGGGTACACTCTTTTTACTGTTTCAACAATCACTGCCCGCAAGCTTTGTCATCGGCTTTGCTTTAGCATTGTCATCAACTGCTTTCGTTTTACAACTCTTAGAAGAAAAACAACAACTCAACACCACCCACGGTCAACAGTCTTTCTCTATTTTACTTTTTCAGGATATTGCCGCAATTCCCTTACTTGCTATCATTCCGCTTTTAGCAGGTAGTGAATCTAGCCATCACGGTGTCGCTTACTTTGCTGCAATTGTCGCAACATTTACAGGTTTATTTCTTTTTAGTCGTTATGTCATGCGCCCCTTTTTCCGCTTTGTGGCAAAAAGTGGTGCTACAGAACTCATCACCGCAGTGGGATTATTTATCGTTCTAGGTGTGGTTTTATTGATGGATACACTGGGCATCAGCACGACATTAGGTGCATTTTTAACTGGTGTATTGCTTGCAGACTCAGAGTTTCGTCATGAACTAGAAGCCAGCATTGCGCCATTTAAAGGATTATTACTCGGTCTCTTCTTTATGACTGTGGGTATGACCACACAAATCTCATTAGTCATAGACATGCCGCTCCTGATCGTCGGTGGGGCGATTGGTTTAGTCCTGATTAAACTGCTGACCATGCTAGCGATTGCACGCTATAAAAAAATGACTTGGACCAACAGCTTGATGGTTGCAAGCTGTTTGGCTCAAGGTGGTGAATTTGCATTTGTGGTTTTGAATGTCGCCAAGAGTGAAAAAGTGTTGACTGAAGCAATTTTGGAACCGATCACCTTGATTGTGACTTTGTCCATGATCTTCACCCCTGTTGTATTTTGGTTGGTCAGCAGTTGGCTTTTACCCTTAATCAATAAAAATACAGCACCTAAATACGATGACATTCCCAATGAACATCCTGCTTTAATTATTGCTGGATTTGGTCGTGTCGGACAAATCGTTGCACGTTTAGCACGTATTCGCCATTTTCCATTTACTGCAATTGACAACAATCTGCAGCAAATTGACTTTGTTCGCCGTTATGGCGGTACTTTATATTATGGTGATGTCACACAACCCGATTTATTACGTTCAGCAGGAATAGAACAAGCCAAAGTTTTTGTTTTGGCGATCGACGATGTTGAGGACTCCATGAATGTTTCTCGCCATATTTTACTTAATTACCCCAACCTGACATTATTGGTACGTGCTCGTGATCGCTATCATATGCATTTACTGCGTGATGTGGGGGTAAAACATATATGGCGCGAAACCTATTTAACCTCATTGGGTATGGGTTATCGAACACTCTGTGAACTGGGCATGAGCAAAGAAGAAGCTTATAAAAGTGTCGAGTTGTTTAGAAACTATGATGAAGAATTGTTAGCACGCCAACAGCGTATTTATACGGATGAGCAAAAAGTTTTTGAAAGTTACCGTGATTTTATTTCTGAACTTGAGCATCTATTTGAAAGTGATGCCCAAGTAGAACATCAAAATCTGGAGAAATACAAAGACATGCCAGATCTGGATGAATCAGGTCTAGAACGTCCTGCAGCTCAACCCGAAAACGCATCTACCCAATATGATCGTATCAATATTGCCCGTGATGACGAAAATTAACTTTAAGAAGTATAGTTTTTAGGGTGAAATGAACTTGTGATTTATAATATCGTCACCATCTAAACAGGGATTTGGAGAATTTTATGTCTGATTTACGTCAACGTTTTTATATTGAAGATAGCCCTGTGCGTGGTGAGATTGTGCATTTAGATACGGCACTACAAACCATTTTGTCACAACGTAATTATGCGCCTGCTGTGCGTATCTTACTTGGTGAAATGTTGAGTGCTACCGCATTATTGGCAAGTACATTAAAAATAAAAGGACGTATTAGCTTACAAATTCAAGCCCAAGGTACATTTAAATGGGCGATGGCTGAGTGCAATCATTTAGGTGATGTACGTGCGCTTGCAGATTATGAAGAAGATCCACACTTTATGTTGAGTGAAGACAGCAGCACTGTACTCAGCACGCTACAACAACCTGTTTTATTTATTAACATTGAACCTGAAATGGGTGAACGTTATCAAGGAATTGTACCACTTGATCAACCTACCCTTGCGGGTTGCTTAATGCAGTACTATGACCTTTCTGCACAAATTCCAACACGCATTGTTTTAGCGAGCACCCACCACAATGCGGGGGGACTACTGATTCAGTTATTACCACGTAATAATGAAGAAGAACAACAGCGTGTAGATGAAGATTTGTGGCCACGTTTGATTATGTTGACCCAAACTCTCAAACCTGAAGAGTTAACCGACTTGACTGCGCAAGAAATTCTGTATCGTTTATACAACGAAGAAGAAGTTCGCTTGCCTGATGTTGAACAACTTCAATTTAACTGCACTTGTTCACGTGATAAATGTAAAAATGCATTGATTCAAATTGGCTTAGATGCAGTGAAGGAAACTTTGGAAATCCAAAATCCAATCGAAATGGATTGCCAATTCTGCAATAAAAAATATCAGTTCACAGCAAAAGAAGCATTAAATCTCTTTGGTGAACATTTAAGTTAATTGATCGACATTTTAGTGATTTATATTTAAGTTTTTAACCCTTTAACATATTGATTTTAATTTAAAAAAGAGCAAACTAATTTGCTCTTTTTTTATTCTATTTCAATTCATCACAAAGATGTCCAATGAAAATAAAAGCACTTGTTATGTTCAGTTGCCTGTTGTTTACAGGCTTGACACAAGCAGCAGATCTTGCGGGTAAATGGAAGGCGATTGATGACAAAACTGGCTATTCCAGAGCAGATGTTGAAATCAGTAAAAATCCAAATGGGACTTATAGCGGTAAAATTTATAATACCCGCCCCCTGCCCAATAGCCCTTTAGTGGGATATTGCCATAAATGCAAAGGCAATCTTAAAGACGCCCCAATCGTTGGCTTGAAAATTATTGATGACTTTAAACAAAGTCCAGATAATCCTAGTGAATATGTTGCAGGACATGTTTTAGACCCATTATCTGGCAATGTCTATTCGGGTAAAATTAAAATTAATCCTAAAGGCAACCGATTAACACTCCGTGGATATATTGGAATTTCCTTATTGGGTCGATCTCAAACTTGGGTCAGAATTGAATAATTGTGGTTAATTATAAAAAAAGCGCTTCGGCGCTTTTTTTATAATATTTTTGATGTGAGTTCACAGGATTCATCTTTTTGGATACATTTATTTTTCAATGAATATTACATGATACAAAGCTGTCATCATGGCTTATACCCTTTTTTATCTTAATGCATTTTGACTCACGATGATGCCAATATGACTCAAAAATAAGTTTTGAAACAATAACCACACTAAGTTACTCTTCCATCTGCCTAAAAAAAGGCATAAAAATAGAATAAAGTTAAACAAAATAATGACCTGAACTATGGCAAAAAACTATTACGAAGATTTAGGTGTTTCTCGAACTGCGACACCAGATGAGATAAAAAAGGCATATCGAAAATTAGCGCGCAAATACCACCCTGACGTGAGTAAAGAGGCAGATGCCGAAGCCAAAATGCAAGCAATCAATGTGGCTTACGACACATTGAGCAATGAAGAAAAGAAAAAACAATATGATTTTGAGTTAGACAATCCTTATGCAAATGCAAGTGGCTTCGGTGGGCAATCTTCAGGGCAAGGTGGTTTTGATGGTAGCCAGTTCCATCGCAGTTATAATCAAGGTGGTGGCGAAGACTTTAGTGGCTTTGAAGACCTATTTGGTCGCTTTGGCAGTGGTTTTGGTGGTGGGCGCTCACAAGATTTTGGACAAAGAGGCTCTCAACAGCAACGTAGTTATCGAGGTGAGGATCAACATGCCAGTATTCAAATTCCTGTAAATATTGGTTATGAAGGTGCAACACAAAGCATTACCTTGCAAATTCCCACTTACAATGCTTATGGTGAGCCTGAAGTACAGCGAAAAACCTTGCAAGTTAAAATCCCAAAAGGCATGAAAGAAGGACAGCAAATTCGTCTGTCCAAACAAGGTCAGGCGGGTATCAATGGGGGTGAAAATGGTGATCTGTATATTGAAATTCAATATCAAGACACTGACCGCATTCGCGTTGAAGGCGCTGACGTTTACTACACAGTTGATGTCACACCTTGGGAAGCAGCGCTTGGTCAAAGTATTGAAATTGACACCCCTGCTGGTAAAGTCAAAGTCACTGTTCCAAAAAATGCCAAAAATGATCAACAGTTACGCCTAAAAGACAAAGGCATACCCAATAAGACACCCGGGCATCTTTATTTGGTGATCAATATTGTTTATCCCAAAGTCACCACAGACCAACAGCAAAAAGCATATCAAGATTTTGCAGATGCTTTTAATGACTTTCACCCACGTTCATAATTTTTATAGATGCATATAACGATGCTAAAGGAGAGCAATCATGACAACCATTCAATATCGTGAAATTGTCTATGACGGTTTCCATGATGCGGAAATCGTAGATGAAAACATAAATTTAGATCTCAAACATTTTGCTGAAGCATGCGGTCAAAGCCCTGAATGGATTTTGCAATTATTGGAATATGAGATTTTACCTGCACGCCCAGAAAATCGTATCCATCAATTTTTTGGAGAAGATATTTCACGAGCACGTCGAGCCTACCGCTTGCAACGTGACTTTGAAGCCAGTCTATCTGCTGTCGCGATGATGATGGATTTACTTGACGAGGTTCAACAATTACGCAAACAAGTCAAACACCTTCACCTCCATGCTCATTAATTCATTTCAAAATGTTAATGCCTAGTGACAGGTTAATATTTAACCTGTCATGATGCAGAACTTGTCTTTCCGTTTTTGTTTGATTGTTAGAATTTTTATGCAAGAGGTTATAGGCGCTAATGAATTCGAAAGTAATGAATAAAAAGTTGAAACACATGTTCCCAGAATATCGTGATCTCATGTGTATGCTAAAACAAGAAGATCCACATTTTGCCAAGCTTTTAATTGATCATGATGAACTGGATCGTGAAATCAGTCATCTTGAACTTGATCCCCTCAATCATATTCATGAAAATATTGAGCAACTTAAACGTAAAAAATTGAGATTAAAAGATCAACTCTATTTGATTTTACAAAAAACAGCTCATATCAATCCTCAACCAGAATAATATTTAATTATTTCAGTTTTGTGATTTTTTCAACTTCCTTCATGGTTTGTTTGATCGGCTCATAATCCAAAAACCAGAGTAAATTCACGTGTTGATTTTTATGTTGTTGTGCCAACATATCAATCACACTTCTTTCACCACGTCCAACCAAATGACGGCGGTAAAAGTAGATTAATAAGCCGATCGTACATGCCAGCATCACCCCAAGCATAATCCAGAATCCCATTGGACTACGCAAACCGGGAATAAATTCAAAATTCATTCCATAAACACCCGTTAATAAGGTGAGTGGTGCAAATACCGCAGTAATAATGGCAAGTATTCGCATGTTTTCATTGGTTTGATTGGCGATCGCTGAAAAATGTAAATCAATTGCTGTTTGGATGGCTGTGCTTAATCTCACCGTATACTTTTGGATACGTTCGACATGGCTCACCAAATCATCGACTCGAACCAAAATAATATCTTGCTTTTCACTATGCTTTTTACCCTTTAAATGGGCATAGTTTTCAACAATTTCATCTCGAAGTTCCTGTAAAGAATCAATTTGCTCTTCACATAGGTTTTCGATTTGTTGAAACACCATATTCTCTTGAAATAGCTGATGCCATTTTGAAAAGCGACGATTGCCTTGCAAAAGTTCTTGTTGCCAAAACTCGACACGGCGTGAAAGCGGATTGCGCAAATCCAGATAGCCATCAATCATGCTATTTAATAAACGTAATGCTAAATCTAAGGGTGTTCTCGGGAGTTTGCGTGGTTTGTTTTGCTCTTCTAAATCCTTATTCATGATATTCAGGATACGAGCTAAATAGCTTTCAAAGGCATGGTTGCCCCGCTCACGTACGGTGATTAAAGCTTGGGGGGTAATAATAAAACTGACTGGAGATGTCGCTAAACCAAAAACACGATCATGTTGTTCTAATGCCGTGTCACCACTACTGATCTGATCATCTGGGGTAATCAGTTTCCGAAAAATTAATAAATCATAATCTTCCATCGTATCAAAGGCACATGGGTGTTCGATGTTTAAAATATCTCGAATATGATATTCATTGAGATGAACGTCCGTATCATTATGAATTTCTTTTTGCCATTGCTCCGCACGATTAACTACATCTTCACGCGTACAATCCACCCAAACGAACTGTTGTTCTGCATCGAGCACAGGTTGTTTCTGTATACAAGTATAAGGTTCATCAGGATGCTGAAAAAAATAGAAACTTTGCATATTCACAGTAATTATTGATCTTTCTTGCTATGCATCATGCCATAAAAAAAGCCCTGAGCAAGCCAAAGTTGTTACTTTGGCAAAACTCAAGGCGGGCTTTTTTTATTAGACTTTAAACAAACTAAAAAGGTCTAAAGCCTTGCAAGCTTATGCTTGGTCTACATCTTTCATCGTTAATTTAATACGACCACGGTTGTCTACATCAGCAACTTGAACTTTAACATCTTGACCTTCAGCCAAAATATCTGTCACGTTTGCAACACGTTCATTTGAAATTTGTGAGATGTGAAGTAAACCATCTGTACCCGGCATAATGTTTACAAATGCACCGAATTCAACAATACGAATCACTTTACCTGGGTAGATTTTACCTGGTTCAACTTCTGCAGTAAGTGCTTGGATTTTTGCAATCGCTGCTTGAGCTGCTGCTTTAGTTTCACCAAATACACGTACTGTGCCGTTGTCTTCGATATCAATTGCCGCTTTAGTTTCTTCAGTGATTTGACGAATTGTCGCACCACCTTTACCAATCACATCACGGATCTTATCAGGGTTGATGTTGATCACTTGGAATGTTGGCGCATGCATTGAAATTTCAGGGCGAGCACGTGAAATCACTTGGTTCATTGCATTAAGAATATGCATACGACCTGCATATGCTTGATTCAACGCAACTTCCATAATTTCTTCTGTGATTCCTTCGATTTTGATGTCCATTTGAAGTGCAGTAATACCGTTTGCAGAACCTGCAACTTTAAAGTCCATATCACCTAAGTGGTCTTCATCACCTAAGATGTCAGAAAGCACAGCAAAACGCTCACCTTCTTTTACCAGACCCATTGCAATACCAGCAACTGGCGCTTTAAGTGGAACACCTGCATCCATAAGTGACAATGATGCACCACATACAGAAGCCATTGAAGATGAACCATTTGATTCAGTAATGTCAGACACGATACGAATCACATACGGGAAGCGATCAGCTGGTGGAAGTACCGCTTGAACACCACGGCGAGCCAAACGACCATGACCAATTTCACGGCGTTTAGGACCAGATTCACGACCTGTCTCACCCACAGAGTATGCAGGGAAGTTATAGTGCAACATGAAGTTGTCAGTTTTTGTACCCGCTAAAGTATCAACCATCAATGCATCACGTGTATTACCTAAAGTCGTTGTAACCAACGCCTGAGTTTCACCACGCGTAAACAATGCTGAACCATGAGCACGATCCAATACACCTACTTGTACGTCTAATGCGCGAACAGTTTTGGTATCACGACCGTCAATACGTGGTTTACCTGAAAGGATATTGTCACGCACTGTACGGTATTTTAAATCTTCAAAGAGTTCATTTAAGTCGTCAGCGATACCATCAACATCTTCTTCTGGAACAAACTGCGCAACAGCCTCAGCTTGTAAAGCATCTAATGCAGCATAACGGTCATGCTTAACCGCAATGGTATATGCTTCAGAGATTTTCGCTTCAAATGCGTCTTTTAATTTTGCACGAAGGTCTTCGTTTTTAACTGGAGCAGTCCAAGTTGACTCTGTTGCACCAGCGGCAGCAGCAAATTCTTTAATCGCTTGGATCGCAATTTGCATTTCATCATGACCGAAAAGCACAGCACCCAACATTTGGTCTTCTGAAAGCTCTTTCGCTTCAGACTCAACCATCAATACCGCAGATTCTGTACCTGCAACAACAAGATCAAGATCAGATTGAGCAAGTTGTTCTAAATTTGGGTTAAGAACATATTCACCGTTGATTAAACCAACACGCGCACCACCGATTGGACCACGGAAAGGTGTGCCAGCGATAGCTAAAGCTGCTGAAGTACCCAACATTGCAGCGATATCGGCTTCCATTGTTTTATCAGAAGAAACAACTGTAGCAGTCACTTGGATTTCGTTATAGTAACCTTCCGGGAACAATGGGCGAATTGGACGGTCAATAAGACGAGAAATTAAAGTTTCTGACTCTGAAGCACGACCTTCACGCTTACCATATCCACCTGGGATACGACCTGCAGCATATTGTTTTTCTTGATAGTTTACTGTAAGTGGAAAAAAGTCTTGTCCTGCTTTAGCAGTAGGTTGTGCAACGACAGCTACAAGAACAGTTACACCACCCATAGTGATCAATACAGTGTTTGCTTGACGAGCAACACGACCTGTTTCTAATACAACTTGATGTTGACCATATTGAAATTCTTTACGAATAACATTAAACATTGACATGTATTTTTGTTTCCTAATTTTATTCTAGTGGAGACCCCTAAGGTTTGGCATTCATATCTGTTACATAAATGACAAAGCTTAGAAGCCGACCTCACTAGACAATAAATCTTTATTTAGACTAATTTTAAACACGAAGAAGGAGCGAATATTCGCCCCTTCCCTTTTATCCAGTAAATACTGGATAGACTTTAGTTTTCATCAATACAGCATTCAGCATGCAATAATCCGAAAATAAAAGTTTAAATCGAATTAACGACGTAAACCTAAAGCAGCAATCAAATCGCTATAACGAGTAGCATCTTTACCTTTAAGGTAGTCAAGAAGCTTACGACGTTGGTTAACCATACGGATCAAACCACGACGGCTATGATGGTCGTGTTTGTGTTCTTTGAAGTGACCTTGCAAATCATTGATTTGAGCAGTCAATAAAGCAACTTGTACTTCTGGTGAACCAGTGTCATTTTCAGCACGAGCGAATTTTGCAACGATCTCTGCGCGATCTGCGTTTGTTAAAGCCATTCGATTTCTCCGAGATGCTTAATTTAAATACTTGATACAAATCAAATTGATTCTTCAAAACCAATTTAACTGCCGTGCATCACTACAGCAGAGGCTTATTTTAAAGGAAGTATGTTGAGATTGCAAAAATATTGTACATCTCAGTTCTAGCAAGTTTCACTTGATGATAAAAGCACATCAATATTGCACTTTTTTTACACAGTGCATGGCAATTCGGACACAGACATTTATCTCGACTCAGTTCACACTTGTTCTGAATAAAAATAAGCATGGACAACGATTGTGAAGTTATTTTCGACCAACACCTGTTTTGTACCCAAGGATTTGGGCAGCATCACCAGTAGTAAAAATGAAGTTCATCCTGAACTTGGGGGAATGACAGTAAAACAAGTAGATAAAATCTGGCAGAGTATTGAACACCTTTATCAAACAGGTAATCATCCTCTGATCAGTGTGTGTTTAAGACGTAAAGGTCAAATCATATTGAACCGCAGTTTGGGGCATGCCTCAGGAAACTCTGCGGATGGTTTAGCCAAAAATGCCGTGATTGCAAATCCAGATACCCCCATTTGCTTATTTTCAGCATCCAAAATGATTACCGCCATCTTGATTCACATGTTAGATGAAACAGGTGAAATCAACTTATTGGACCCGATCAGTCATTACATTCCTGAATATGCACAAAATGGCAAACGCCGTGCCACAATCTTTCATTTACTGTCGCATCGTGGCGGCATTCCACGTATAGAAATGGAAGTCACCCCAGAGCTCTTATTTGATAAAGATCAAATTTTACAATATCTCTATGCTGCACAGCCGATTTCCCCTGCAGGCTCACATTTAGCTTACCATGCAGTCACAGCAGGTTATATTCTCGGTGAATTGATCGAGCGCGTGACTGGACAAGATCTCCGTCAATTTCTCCATGAAAAAATTGAAAAACCCATGAATATGCCGTTTTTCAATTATGGTTTAAAACCTGAATATCGCGATCAAGTCGCGCTGAATTATCCGACTGGTGTACATCCAAAACTTGGAACTGATTTATATTTAAATCATGTTTTAGGTGGGGGATTACAACTTGCGGTAGATGTAACCAATGATCCACGCTTTATGGATACTGTCTGCCCTGCTGGCAACATTTATACCAGTGCAGAACAAGCCAACCGTTTTTTTGAAATGTTGTTGAATGGCGGAGAATATCAGGGCAAACGGATCATGAGCCCAGAAACGGTTTTCCGTGCAACGCTACCAACATCCACCACCAATATTGATCGAACGCTACTTGCCCCTATGCGCTATGCATTAGGTCCAATGTTAGGCAGCAATCCTTTGGGTATTTTTGGTCCAATGACAGGACAAGCGTTTGGTCATCTTGGATTTTCCAATATCTTATGCTGGGCTGATCCTCAACGCGATATTAGTGTCAGTATTTTAAATACAGGAAAAGCCGTCATGGGTACACATATTCCTGCTTTGGCACAAACACTTTATCAAATTTCCAATAACTGCCCTAAAATCCCGAAAGCACAACGTCGTGCTGTATTTGGTACAGATCGTACTGAAACAGAATTGGTTTAAATCAGAAAGTAAGATATGAAAAAGCCCTAAGATTACTCTTAGGGCTTTTCCGTTGCGCTGTAGTTTCTTGTTTAGTTATTGTCGGTATCTTATTTATTATCTTTATTGTGCTCTCGACACTTATTGTTTTATCACTGACATTCATTTTCACAACCATGTGACCAATTATGTCCATATATGACTTATTATGCATGTCAAATATGTAAGACAAAAGTCGTATTTAACTCATCTTTATGTGAGAAATTGCGTACAGAAAAATGACCGTGGTGAGTTTCATAAAAAGCCTTTTAAAATGTGATAGATGACATAATAAATGTAGATTTCAAGTATAATTTTTAATCTAAACTAACAAAAATAAAAGATGAACCTATCATAATTTGAAAACTAGAGTGGCAATCCCTTGGCAATAAAAAAGCCCTGTAGTCTCTCCCAAAACTACAAGGCTTAGCGGCTGTAAGTTTCCTCTTTTATTACTTACTTTCTTGTAAGTTCGCAGTCTCACGACTTCAAGTTGTTCTTATTTTGCGATTTTACTCAACGATCCTTGCCGAGCTCTTTATGGCTTCATCATCTCAAAAACTAACATGAAGCTCTATGCGCAAATCTCTCGAATTCATGTAAGCAATTTCGTACAATGTTCAAATTATCAATTTAAACTTCAAAATAATTATACCGCATTAACCATCCTAACCAATCCACTAGTACGTGTGGTCGCTATATTCAGAGATTGTACAAATGCGCTTTGATCCACCAAGAGACTGACCACAGACTTGGCTCGTGTAATTGCGGTGTAAATCAACTCTTGACTTAATAGCCGAGTTGCTGCCGAATCTAAAACCACTGCAGTATGAGTAAATTCTGAGCCTTGTGATTTATGAATCGTCAGTGCAAAAGCCGTCTGCATTGCTTTAGGCAAACGAGTTGCAGGAAACCATTTATCCAAGCTAGGGAAATAGACTTCGAATTGTCCCTGCTGTTGACGGTGTTTCAGACAAATCCCAATATCTCCGTTAGAGAGTCCTAATTGGTAATCATTGTAGGTCATCATCACAGGACGCCCCACATACCAATCACCTCGTTTGGATAGGGTCGGAATATATTCAAATAAAGCTTTTTCCATTTCTGTATTTAAACTGTTTAAACCCATTACCCCATGACGTATCGCGGTGAGAATCCGGTAACTGTCAAACGCGTGTACAACCATCTTGGCTTGATCATGTGCTGTGTCGGTATTCAAATAAACCTGAAGGCTTTCAAAATAAGTATGGAAACCTAAACTTAATTTCTTGTAGTAGCCCGCTAAATCAGCTTGCGCAATTTTTTCAGGAAGATACTCAAGTTGAATGACATCTTGCATGTCTGGTAATAAATCGACTGGTTTAAGTTCTCCTGCAACAACCACCTCTTGTTCAAAGTGTGCTAAAAGTTGCGATGGAGCAGTATCCAGCGTTTTTTGCATTTGAATAAACTTTGCCATTTTCCCAATCAATGCACCTTCTTTAAAGCGTTGACTGGTCATTAAATTAACCCGATGATCAGACAAAGTTTCCATCTGTTGCAGATCAGCAAGGACTGCACCGACATCCACTGAAGCCAATTGATTTGCATCGCCCAACAGGATTAAACGTCCATGTTCAGGAATCGCCTCAAACAGCATGGTTGCTAAATTTAAATCCAGCATCGAAGCTTCATCTACAACCACAACATCATAAGGCAGTGGTTGGCGTTGGTTAAAGCGCGGGGTCTGTTGATGACCTAATCCCAACAAACGATGCAAGGTCATCGGATTAAATAGATTTTGACTTAAACCAAAATGTTGTAATTTAGGATCAGACAAGGACTTCTGCAAAGCTTCCCCCATACGTTGTGCAGCTTTTCCTGTAGGTGCTGCCATCGCGATCCGAATATCTGGAGTTGCTTGATATAATACGGCAATGATTCTTGCCAAAGTATAGGTTTTACCTGTACCCGGTCCCCCCGTAATCATACTCAAAGCCGATTTCGCGACCATAGCCAAAGCCGCTTTTTGATGAGCATCAGTCAATAGTTCATCAAATTCCGAAACATCCACCTGAGCAGTAGATTGCACACTCAGACGTTTAATTTGTTGTGCCAAGCGTCTCTCAAGTTGCCAATAACGATAGAGATAAAGATATTCATGATCTTGTACAAACGGCGCAACTGCGCTTTCTGGGTTGTCTGCCTGAATCATCAAGGACTTTAACCCTGTTGTATTTTTATCCTTTACGGGAATACAACTATCACCCTGAGTGCTTGCCAAAAGTATTTCTTGTGCCAGTTCAAGTGCATGTTCATCTAATTTAGGGCTTGTGGAATACTGTGTTAAAACATATTTACTCCATGTCTCAATCCATTGTGGGACTTGGCTTTCTAAATCCTGTTGATTTTCCACACAGTTATCCTCAGAGTTATCTACAAGGTTTTCAACACAGTTATCCACATGATAACCTATTGTTTATACAGTTTTTCAAACAACTATTCACACAATTTCACTAGATTTATCCTCAACAAAATAGCCCAGTATCGCATCTAATCTCAAAATAAACTCTGTGGTGGGGCGCCAGAAATAATAGCCTTGACCGACTTGAGCATTCATACCACGTAAATACAAATAAGTTGCACCACCTAAATCCCGTTCAATTTGGTAGTCTTCAAGTTGGATTTTTAAATAGCGATGTAAAGCCACCAAATATAACGCTGCCTGCAACCAATAACTGGCATGTGACATACTCTCTTGCACGGCTTCTGAGGTATAGTTGTGTTGATCTGCACCCAGAAAATTACTTTTATAATCGGCAATATGATATTGCTGCCCATCAAAGAAAACCAAATCAATTGAGCCATTGAGATAACGGGCTGAACGAGCATCATTAAACTCAGGCATTTTTATTCCGTACTCATCAAATAACTGATAAATCCGTTGAATTGCCAAAACTCGATCTGAAAGCGATAAATAGAATGGGAACTCAGCCAAATGTTGATGAGGTTCAAGCTGTTTTAATTGGAAATTTTTGAGAATTGGTGTGGATAAGACCTCAGCCAGCCACTCAGCAACCCAAGTCAGCAAAGTTTCTTCAGCATTGGATTGAGCTAAAGCATTCTCCTCGACAGTTTGGTTTAAAAAAGCCAGTCGGTATTTTTCAAGCAATTCCGTCCATAAACTGGAGTAGTCATTTTTAAAACGTCGACGAATTTCAAGATGCCAATATCGTGTATCCTGAAAATCAATATGTTCAAAGATTTCATGCAAGAAATTTCCTGCAATGGTGCCCATTGGAAAATTGGCTTTGATCCATGCAATCGGTTGCTCAGGCTGTGTTTGCTGAATAATTTCAATCATCGGCTGTTGAATTTCATCTTCTGCACGGTCTTGCTTTTGTTCAGAAACTGCCAAGGCATCTTGGATTTGCTGTCGTGTTAAATGTTGGGCCAACGCACTAAAACTGGTTTTTCCCCGCGGATAAAAACGCTGTGTTGGAAATGCTTGTGCAATTAATGGTAAAGGATGTTCAGACTTAGGTTTTTCCAGTATTTTAGGACGCTCAGTCAGTAAGTCTTCCATACAGCTACCGATATGCTGAAAAACATCAGCACCTTGACCCCGCCAAAATGCCAAGCCTGTTGTCGACTTTTCTTTGGTATCACTCAACATGGCATAAACACGATAACTGGCACGAGTCAACGCCACATACCACAAACGATGATGTTCTGCTAAAGCACGCTCATTATGTTGTTCGATATCTTTTTTATCCAGTAAATTACTGTCATTAACAGCCACCACACGCTGTTGTTCAGTCTGCCCTGTCTGGCTATTTAATTGGACTGCTGTCGAAAAGTTCAAAGTCTTATTGATTTCTTTAAACTCTTTGTCTGCACCCAGTAAAAAAACAAATTTAAACTCTAAACCCTTCGATTGGTGAATGGTCATCAACTGGACCCCTGCCTCATTGGACAGTTTACGCTCCATTTCCCACTCTCGTTCCATTGGTGCAGTCAGCTGTTTTAAATACCAATGATAAAGATTTTGCGCACCTTGATATGTTTCACTGTGTTGGCTGAGCAGTTCAGTTAAATGACGTAAATTCACCACCACACGCTCATTATCACGACTACGCTTTTCCACCAGTTTTTTCCAGACCGCACACTGATTGAGTAGATATTGCCAAGCAGTTAAGAAACCTTGATTCAGCCATATTTCACGGACCTGATCAAACAACTCGATGTATTCACTTAAGCCATCTGCATGCTGTTCTAAGGCAATCAAATCTTTTAAGCTCAAACCCATCATACGACTTAATACAGCACGTTTTACTTTCGCTTCATGGTAAGGGTGCAAAATTGCAGTCAGTACAGCACCAACATCATGGGCAATCTGACTTTCAAAAACACTTTTTTTCGAAGGTCGATTGGTGCGAATCCCCAGAAACTCTAACGCAGCTTGTGCCTTGTCTAGCCCATCGTGGTTTTTCGATAAAATAGCAATGTCATTTTCATCTAACGGACGCTGCGCGGATTTCTCCTTAAACAATAAACTGCCTTGAATACCTTGATTGAGCAAATCACGGATTTTCCATGCCACTTGTTCTGCTTCAAGCTGTTTATCTGCTAATTTGAGCCATCTTAAAGGTTGAGGATTTATCTGTCCCTGATCCAACAGATCTGGATGGGGGCGACTACCTGCTTGCACAGGGGTATAGATCACCTGCTCGCCAAAATCCATTTGTCTTTGAAATAAGGCATCGACCACCTCAACCAAGGGTTTTACTGAACGATGGTTATAGATCAAGTTATATTCATTGCCATCTTTACCAAACACATCCTGATGTGCTTTTAAAAAAGTCAGCATGTCCCCACCACGGAAACCATAAATCGCTTGTTTACGATCACCCACCATGATCATACAGCCATTCTTAACTCGACTTGGATGACGCCAAATTTGCGCTAACATATCGTCTTGATCTTGGTTGGTATCCTGAAACTCATCAACCAAAATTAAGGGATAACGTGCATGGACAAAAGTAGCAAACCGTTGTCCTTGTTCACCTTGTAAAGCTTCCGCAAGCGTTCGAATTTGCTGGGCAAAGGTTGTTTCACCCTTTTGCTGTAATACTTGTGGCAAGCGCTGTTTCACTTCTTGCGCCAAATAATATTTAAGAAAAGTATTGGTTCCGAGCAACTGATTTTCAAATACTTCGATTTGCGCATAGATACTCAACAGCTGTTGAACAATCGGATGTTGATAAAATCCCAGCTGTACATGTTCAGGGGCTGCTTTCTTAAAGATCTGTTGTTCACGAAGCACTTTGATTAAAGTGGAAAAATCAGACTTTTCCACTGCCAACCCGGAACTCAAATAATGTTTATAGCCCTGTTGTTGGGTGGTTTGAATAATTTGTGGCAGACTCTTGGTAAAAATACGATGAAAACGATCACTCCTAAATTTTGTCCCATTACAAAACTTATAATAATCACCGTCCAATAAATAATAAGCTTCAAGTGTTTGTAACTGTTGCAATTGAATTTGCGACAGTTGTTCTATTGCCTGTTGAAATGATTGAGCATCCACAGTAGAAAATTGTGGCTCAACAAATTTTGCCGATGCGAAATTTAAACTTTGCTCAACTGTCGATGCATAGTAGTCGACACCATGTAACTCTCCTGCAAACATCAAACTATCGACAATATCTTGCGGTTGTTTTTGAATCCATGCCCTTAAAACATCATGAATCAATTGATAAGTATAGCTTTTTGCATCATCAGTAATTTCTGCACGTTCAATCTTGCCACTTTCAAAAGCAAATTCACGTAATAGTTTTTGACTAAAGCTATCTAAGGTCCCCACAAACAATTCATCAAGTTGATCAATCACCAGTTTTAGACGTTCACAGGCATAAGCCACTTGCGATGCAAATGTTTTCAACAACTTAGAAAATAAAGGATCGGTTTCCTGCTGGGCTTTGTTTAAAACCTGTGATTCAGTCAGCTCTCGACAGGATTCAAAATAGTGAAACGTATCTTGTAAACGTGAACGAATCCGACTTTTCAACTCTGCAGCAGCTTTTCGAGTAAATGTAGTTGCAATCACTTGGCTTGGTAAGTATTTTTCTAAAAAAATCCGCACCATCAAACTGGACAAGGTATAGGTTTTACCTGTACCTGCAGAAGCTTCGATCCAATGTAAACCAGCAAAGTGCATATCTTCAATCGGTTGAATCGAAACCTGCTTTTTTTTGCTACTGGCTGTGTTACTAAGCGATAAATTTACGGAAGTCATCATGATTCCTCCGCAACAGTTTGATACTGATAAATGGGTTGATACAGATCATACGCAAATTGATCACAAGCATGCTTGAGCAGTGCAGTCGCATCTTGTTCTTGCAAAATAAATTGCCAATCCCGATGCTTTTTACTCCACTCCATTTCCGTCAAATCATAAGGTAAAAATGCATCACTTTTATTCCACTCATTGAGTATTACTGTGAAATCCTCAATCACTGAACGACCAGAGTCTTCAGCTATCCAGGTCAATGTTTTATTATTTTCAGTGAGCTTCAACAACAATGCAGCGGGCAATACCAAAGGTTCAGACTGCCCATAAGCAAAGGCTTTAAACCATGCCAGTAGATACTGTTTTGCTTGTGCTGAACTTAATCCTGTATTGATGATCGTCACATCACTAAATACCGCAATCCGTTGTAAACCTTTCGACTGTTCGGCATCCAGATTTAAATAACTTAGCCACAACAAATACTCTAACCAAACTTTAGTACGACGTTTAGCACGACCACTTGAGGCATCTAAACTGACCCAATCTGTGCGCTGCTGTTGAGGCAAGGTAATGTTCATAACCAAACCAGATTCAATCCGCCACTGACGCTGTGTGGTCAATGTCACTTCAGGCGCATAATGCTTTAAGCGTGCTTTTAAACTGTCTTGTTCAGCCAAGCCGATTTGCCATGCACTGAGCTGAACCTTGCCTATCGGAAGTTGATTCTGCAATAACCGCATATCATTTACCGCAGCATCATCTACAGAATGAAGCGTCACCTTTTGTAAAAAATCTCGGATTTGATAACGTGCCAAGCCATCCAAAATCAAAGGTTCATTCAATGCTGGCATATCATCTGCGCTTAGATTTTCAACCCCCAAGGTTTTTAAATATAATCGTGCAGGGAAGGTCATATCTTGAATCCACTGCCCTGCATCCAATACCATAATATCCTCTTGAGCTGATGGATAAGGGGTATTCACCCAAGCATCACGTTGAGCCAATGCCTCTGTTTGACGAATCTGTTGTGCGACTTGGAACCATTGATCTTGATAGCGAATATGGTGTTGAGATTCAAATCCTCTTGGCTCAAAGGGCTGTAAAGTATGGACATGGTATAAAGTTTGAATCTGTTCTGGTACTTCAATTCCATCTAAGGACACGGTTTGTGCTACAGCAGTCAAGTTCTCAGGGCTTGTATTTGATGTGGATGTTGATTGCAAATGATCGGCTTGACTAATAAAGGCAATATGATTGATCAACTCTTGTAAGACACTCGATGGATCTCGAACCTCACCATCACTGACATCAAAGCCATTGTAAAATAACCATAGATTTTCTTGTGCCAACAGTAAAGCATCTAAAAATGCACCTTGATCATCATCCAAACGTGAACGATCACCCAACTGTGGTTTAAGGATTTGCATTAAGTCGAAAGGGACATGAACATCACGATCTGGGAATTTACCGCCATCCAAATTTAACAGTACGATCAGCTTATAAGGCAGCGGGCGAATTTGTCCGATCTGACTAAACGTAATCTGCCCTGTCGGTAAAGCCTGATCAATTTGCCCCTCTAATAAGTTTTGAATTTCATTGAGTAAATATGCCAAAGGCAAATCAATATCTTGGAGAATAGACTGTTCTTGCTCGTCATAGAAACTCGCCAAAGTCAGCATACGTTCTTGTTTTTTTACGATCTCACGTACCGTTTTTAAAGATTCGACACCTGCTTGTTCAAATTCAACAATATCCTGCATCAGCAATTTTAACCACGCTTCCACATTACATTTTAATGTGGTTTGCTTGCCGAGCTCATGTGCAATCATCCAATCTCTACGATGATCAAAGTCTTGGTAAATCTGTACCAAGGTCGTGATCAGCTCAAAATCAGCTGTAAAGACTTGCGCATAACTCAACACATTTTCAAATAATCGATGTTCTGGAATTGCAATGCCCAATACCAAACGATCCAATGCAAATTTAAAACTAAAACGAAAATCATCGTCATCTTGACTCAACGAACGCTTTAAGTGTTGCGCATCTAAACCACGTTTAAATCCAGCATTGATCAGCAATTCAATCATGCGTTCTGTATTAGCAATATCTAAATCATAACGTAATTGAGTCGCAGTTAAACTTAACCAATCTGCAAAATCTTCAATGCTAAAACGACTTTCAATCAATTGAATACGTCCTAGCACAGCACGCCAAGCATTATGAGCATCCAATGCCGTCACTCCTGCAATTTTCACAGGTAAATAAACACTGTCCTGATTCGGTGTATGTGGGAATACACTGCGAATCAGTGGCTCAATCTGTTTTAAGTCTGGCACTAAAACTAAAATATCATTTGGACGGCGAGGTTGATCTAGCGAGCTTTTGGCTAACCAAGCAATCAATTGATCTCTCAATACTTCAAGTTGTCTTAATGCAGAATGACATACATGAATCTGAATCGAATCATCCTCTTTTGCGATTGGATAAGCATGTGCCTCTGGCTCAACTAAATAAAGAATATCGGACTGGAGTTTAGTCAATAAATTAATCGGTTCTTCATCGACAAAAGCATCTACCCACTGTCCTTCTTCTCCAGAAGAAAGGTTGGAAAGAATCGAAAAATGATCACGCGCTTGTTTGCCAAAACGTGTCAATAAAGGATGACGAGATTCTCGAATTTCAGCATTAAAATTTAAGGTAAATTCATCGAAAAATTTTTGAATATCCGCATCTGTTGCATTGGGATTTTTGCCAATAAAGCGTTCTTTAACCCTTAAATCGTATTGTTTTTTCCAATTGGGATCGACACTGTCTGCCCAGTATTCTTGTGATGGATTGTAATGTAAAATCACCACATCCAGATATTGTCCAAGTCGTCTCAAAAACTGTAATTGACTGGGTGGCAAATCCAACAAGGTAAAGACAATCAGTTGACTTGGTAATTTTTTTAGAGCCTGTGGTCGTTGTTGAACATCCTCCATCACATGCCAAAAATCAGCATCAATACTCTGCATTTCAATAAAATCATCATGAAATGTATGTTGCCATAACCAACGTTGCCAGTTTTCCAGTTCTTGTGCCTGATTCAGCGTAAATGCTGAAATCTGCTGATTGGTCTTAAAAAATTGCTGTTCTAAATTCAGTGCTTCTCCACGCCCCCATTGCGCCAACCAATTACTTGGGCACTGACAAGCTTGATTCTGCGTACAGCCACGTAGACAATCAGCACGGTACAACATATAGTGACTAAACAGTTTTGAAACCTGCTCAGACACCCAATACAACATACTTTGCTTTTTCAGTTGTTTGTCTAAACCTTGTTGTAACTGTGAAGCGGCGTCATAGATCCGTTGAATAATAGAATGCAACGGATGGTCTTCAGCCAGACTATTTTCCTCATGTTCAATAAAGCTTTTTAAAGTCTGATAAATCCGCCACTTCATAATCAGACGTGGAATATTGGCTTTACGCACTTTGTCTTTATCATCAAGTACTTGTTGATAAGCAAACCATTGAAATCCACGGATACGCTGATGAAATTGGCTATTGGCGCTAATGCCCTGTTGTTCTGCGATACGTTGACTCAACCACTCCTGCACCGCAGGACTGGGTACAATAAAATGTTGCGTTTGCAAAACTGCAAAAGGATTTTTGGATGGCCGAATGGTATTTTGCAAAAGTCCTTGCACCAAGACATCAATGCGTTGGCTTTGAATCACATGTATTGCCATAATTCCTCGACTTTCAATATTCTATTGTCTATGTTCATGCACAAAACATAAACATTCGCCACTATACAACAACAATATACTATGGCATTTTTAAAACATTATTTGGAAATAACTTCACAATTTCAAGCTCAAACATGAGTTTCCAGAAATATGACAAAAAGCTTGAAACATAGGTATTTGATTTATGAAAATTGATAAAATTCCAGACTCGATTGATCCCACCTTGAATCTAGAACAGATTCGTGAAGAATGCTTAGAACTTGTCAAAAAGCGTTCCTATGTCTCCGCAGGTGCAGCTGTTGTACCAGTGCCATTTTTTGATGTGGTCATTGATGTCGGTATGTTGTCTTTCCTGATTCCTGAAATCAATGCTCGCTTTGGTTTAGCACCAGATCAAATCAGTGTTTATGATCCTGCCACCAAGAAAATCCACTGGAATGAACTGCGCAAACGTGGTTTCGAATTTTCAGGTTTAGTGGTGGCACGTACTGCTGTTAAAGCATCCTTTAACAATATGGCTGCAAAAATCATCACCAAACAAGTGACCAAATTCATTCCGCTTGGTGGTTCAATTATTGCTGCAAGTTTAGGCTATATTGTCATGAAAAAAGTGGCTGAAACGCATGTAGATGAATGTTATAAGCTTGCCAAAGGCATTCAGCAAAAACAACAAGCCAGCGTTGTTAAATATTCATAATCTCTATTTATACACTCATAAAGCGCGACTTAGTCCGCTTTATGAGACAAATCAACATAAAAAATGAACATAGAAAAAGAAAATTCGTCATTCAAGCACAAACCGATTTTTGATCCACGCCTCAACTTTTTTACGTTGAATTATATAGGCAAACCGCCTGATTATTCATACAAGTGATTTGGATGATTCATTTATTTTGAACTTTTGAATCATAAACAGTCTTGCTATCACGAGGCGACATGGATGTCGCCATGTTGAGCGGGGGTATTAGGATGTACCCCTCGCTCAACGGAAGATTTTTGTTACTTTTCATCTCTGAAAAGTAAAGTATCGCCTACGCAAAACAATTTAAACTTTAGAGCTAAAGCGTGGCTGTGCAAGCTTTAGATCATCAAACAATATATTGATCGCTTTAATCTTATTGATCAAGAGAAGTGATATTCTACTGTATGAATTTTTCAACAGATTGACTATATC
>NZ_LBNA01000029.1:0-53479 GCF_001005515.1 Acinetobacter sp. Ag2 | reverse complement strand
AGCTTTTTATGTTTGCAGTTTCTGAAGTTTTTTTTGTGTCAGTGCGTAAAAATATCGGCATATTATTCTGATTTATTGCGATGGCTTTTTTAAATTTCTTCGATGATAACCTGCGATCATATGATAGATACCAATCAGCCGCATGTTGAGTACAACATTCTGCTGATTGGTATCTATTCTCAATGTGTTTAGAATGAATCGATCAATAACGACAGTAGATTACCTGCCCCATAACCTGCACCCAACAACAGCGCAATCCAAATCCAGCCACCCAACACGTTATACAGCATGAATACAGGCATTTTCATATGTCCTGCACCTGCTGCGAATGGAGCGAACGAACGAACAAAAGGTACAAAACGTGCAACAAGAATCGTTTTCCCCCCATGACGCTCAAAATAATGATTGGTCTTTTTAATATATTCAGGCTTAAACCAACGTGAATGCGCATGAAAATACTTAAAGCCTAAAGCTCGCCCTGTATAGTAATTGACGATATAACCTAAAATAGAAGCAATGATCAGCAACACCCCCATATAATGAAGATGAACCGATTCAGCAGTCGAGCATAGGGCACCAACAGCGATCAATAAGCTATCACCGGGGAGAAAAAACATAAAGATTGAGCCAGTTTCTGCAAAAATAATCAAAAACAAAATGGCATAAATCCATAGCCCATAATTTTCTAAGAAAGTGGGCAATAATTGTTCTAAATGCAATAAAAAATCAAGCAATACTCAACTCTCTTCAAAGAAGTATCCACAATATATTAGTCTAATTTAACCATGTAAATATTAAAAAGCCTAAATTAATTAGGCTTTTTCGATCTTAGCGTCTATTTGAGTTATTTTAAAAAACCATTCTTAGCGAGAAATTCCATGCTCAGTTTTGATTCAGCTTTAACCTCAGCGGCTTTATCACCGAGCAGTAAACGCTCGATATAACGTGCCAATACATCAACTTCCAAGTTCACCTTGGCGCCCACTTTCCATGTTCCAATATTGGTACGTTCAGCAGTATGTGGAATCAAATTGAGACTAAGAATATTGCCACGTAAATGGTTGATGGTTAAGCTAATTCCATCTACAGTGATCGAGCCTTTTTCAGCCAAATATTTAGCGATTTCAACAGGTGCAGTTACCTCAAAATATAGCGAACGTGCATCTGAACGAACTACGGTAATTTCACCCACTGCATCGACATGCCCACTGACAATATGACCGCCAAAGCGTGTGGTTGGCAACATTGCTTTTTCAACATTCACCACTTGTCCAACGTTCCAACTTGCCAAAGTTGAACGATTCAGACTTTCACGAGAAACATCGGCAGCATACCAATTGTCTCCCCAGTCAATCACCGTTAAGCAAATGCCATTGGTAGCAATAGAATCACCCAAATGTACATCAGACATATCTAGGTCAGTCTGAATACGCAAGCGCACATCACCACCTACGCTTTGTAAGCTGTCAACTTTACCTAAACTTTCAACAATGCCTGTGAACATACTACGACCTACTGCCTCAATCTGAGGGCTGATGAATATCTATTGTGTTGATTAGCATATCCCCAGCTTTAATTTAAAGATGAAGATAACAAGATTACCATAAAGCCAGTTGTGTACTCACACCCGATGTATCCACACCACCCAACTCAGCAAAATGGTAAAGTTGCCCCAAAAGCTGACGCAAAGGTGGTCCAGACTTGGCATGCGTATCGGTAATGACAATAAACTCAAGTACACGAGCACGCTCTGACTGACGTTGTTTACTGACGCGATAACGCGGAACATCCTGTGTCAACAAGGTAACTTTGCCACGTTTTAGATTTGCCGCCAATAAATCTTTGGCTTCAATATTTCCATCAGTGGAGTAACTGGTGAGAATATAACGTGCATTAATGGTTTCCAACAGGCTCTCATAAGCTTCTTGTGCATGCTTGGACGAGTTATATGGGCTTGGACGCTCTTTTCGCCATGCGCGATCAATTCCACTTTTAAAACCTTTGGTGTCTGGTGTAGGTAGATCGACTTGATCCCAAAGGGTTAATGAATTGAGTACATGATAATTACTGCTGTAAGCATGTTGGTTATAAGGAGGATCTAAATACGCCACATCCACTTCAAAACCGCTCATCTGGTTTGCCAAATGCTGTGCATCCACGCACCACATTTCCGCCATTGGCGTTTTTTGCTTATTGTCACCCACCTCACTAAACCGGCTTGGTGTTAACCACAACAGTGATTCAATTCGTTCTAATGCCGTTTGAGTCTTTCCGCCCCAGCCATGATGAAAACTTTTAAATACACCACTGGTATTACTGACAAAACTGGCTGAGTAAAGCAAAGGGGCAAGTAAGGCACTCATTTCAACATCATCAATAGCGCCTTGTGCCTGCCATGTCGCAATCTGTTGGCGAATTGCATCGATACGCATACCATTACGACGCTTAAAGAACAAACGATCGCGCGCTGGGTCATAAATCTCATCATTACGTGGGCATAAATTATGCGTCACCCAACCTTTGACTTCAGGTAAACGATTTAAATAATCAATGGCTTTTTGATAGCCACCCAATTCTTTAAATGCAGGCGCATCGGTGCAAGCAAGAATGGCATGGTTCAGGGCATGACTATAAGGCTCCCAATCATTGGCAATCACACGATAGCCATTTTGACGAGCCAAACGTGAAACGACTCCGCTACCTGCAAAAAAATCTGCAAAAATAGGCGCACGTTTACCTTTAGGATTCAATGTTCCAGTAATTTCGAGCGCTTCGAGAATCAGGTGCAACAAACGCCGCTTGTTTCCCAAATAAGGAACCAACTGATGAAAAAGATATTCATCTGTTGTACGCGCAGCATGGCGACGTTTATGATAAACCGATGATGTTAACTCTGAATTCATACTGACTCTTGCGCAGGGAGAAGTCTTAAACGAATATCATCACCAAATTGATGAACATCTTTAAGCATAAAACGTAATTGTTGTGCCATGGTTTCAAATTCTGCATTAAACATTGGTCGTGCTGATTGCCCTAAAAAAGTCGGAGCAACATAACTGATTAACTCATCAACCAGTTTTTCCTGTAAAAATGCAGTCGATAAGGTTGCACCAGCTTCAACCAACACATCATAAATTTGAAAATCTTTTAAAGTGCCTAATAAATCTTTTAATGACTGGACCTCTAATTGCACCACGCCAAGTTCAGCCAATTCCCGACGAAATGGTCCCATTACCATTACTGTTTCAGGATGCTTAAGCACTTGAGCGGTCAACGGTAGGCGACCTTTCCGATCTAAGATGACACGTTTCGGCTGTACGACTTTTTCCAGTTCCACATTGGCTAAACTTCGAACATTAAGCTGAGGATCATCCGCCAAAATGGTCTCAATCCCAGTAATCACTGCACCTGAAATAGCACGCCAATGTTGTACATCTTGACGAGACTCAGCACCAGTAATCCATTTGGATTCACCTGATGCCATAGCGGTGCGTCCATCTAGACTCGAAGCGACTTTTAAACGCACATAAGGTAAACCCGTTGCCATTGCTTTTAGGAAACCTAAGTTGAGTTGGGTGGCTTGTTGTTCACAAACACCTGTTTCAACAACAATTCCAGCCTGACGTAAAATCTCTACACCTTTACCTGCGACAAGTGGATTTGGGTCTGCACATGCAACGATAACTTTTGCCACACCTGCTTCAACCAAACCTTTTGCACAAGGTGGTGTACGACCATAATGTGCACAAGGCTCCAAAGTCACATAAGCCGTTGCGCCTTTTGCAGACGCTCCAGCTTGACGCATTGCAAACACTTCTGCATGAGGTTGTCCGGCTTGGGGATGAAAACCCTCTCCAATGAGGACTCCATCTTTGACAATAACGCAACCAACATTTGGATTTGGTCGTGTGGAATACTGTCCAAGCTTGGCGAGCTCAATCGCTTTCTGCATCCAAACCTGATCGATATTGACAGCATCTTCAGACTTAGAGTTTGAATCCAACTCAGACATAAAATTCCTAATTTAATCCTATGAAAAATAAATCAGTGGTCTTGACCACGTGCTTGCATTTGCTCAATTTGATGGCGAAAAGCATCAATATCTTGGAAATCCTGATAAACCGAAGCAAAACGCACATATGCCACATGATCAAGTGCAAACAAAGATTTCATGACAATTTCGCCAATGGTACGTGAACGCACATCACGTTCACCTAAACGACGAATTTGCAATTGAATATCACTAATGACTGTTTCAATTTGCTCTTGAGTCACAGGTCTTTTTTGCAAAGCATGCATCAAAGAACGACGCAATTTTGCTTCATCAAATGGTTCATTTTTACCATCAGACTTGGTTACACGTGGCATCACCACTTCATAACTTTCAAAAGTGGTAAAACGTTCGCCACAACTGATACATTCACGGCGACGACGAATCTGACTACCTTCAGCAGCCAAACGGGAATCGATCACTTTACTATCTGCAGCGTTACAAAATGGACAATGCATAGTGGTTTAATTAAGCAAAATTCATAATTTCAGCTAGTGTAGCAA
This sequence comes from Acinetobacter sp. Ag2, assembly GCF_001005515.1. Lineage (NCBI taxonomy): Bacteria > Pseudomonadati > Pseudomonadota > Gammaproteobacteria > Moraxellales > Moraxellaceae > Acinetobacter > Acinetobacter sp. Ag2. The sequence goes on along the minus strand of NZ_LBNA01000029.1, from coordinate 48,925 downwards.
AAAAACAGGTTTTTGTTGAGGGTTTCGCAAGATATGGAAAAAAAACAGCCCTCACGGGCTGTTTAATACTATATATAGTTATTATTCTAAAAAGCTATTGTTCTCATCATTCTAATTATTCGATGCGTTCACCATGTTGGCTTAAATCCAAGCCCATACGTTCATCATCATTTTCAACACGGATTCCAATCACCACATCGATAATTTTAAGAAGAATGAATGTCACCACTGCCGAGTAAGCAATCGTTGCCAATACACCCTCTACTTGAACCCATAATTGATGCATCATGTTGGTTGGCGCTTTGTCACCCATAATGAACGAGCTTGCAAAAACTGCTGTTAAAATTGCACCCACGATACCGCCCACACCATGTAGACCAAAGGCATCTAAAGAGTCATCTGCTTTCAAGATACGTTTAAGACCAGAGATTCCCCAGAAACATACCACACCACCAATCAAGCCCATGATCAATGCACCACTGACGGTTACAAAGCCCGCAGCTGGCGTAATCACCACAAGACCTGCAACCGCACCTGATGCTGCACCCAATACAGAGCCTTTGCCACGAACAATCTTCTCAACCACTAACCAAGCGATTGCAGCTGCAGCTGCTGCAACTTGAGTTGTCACCAAAGCATATGCTGCTGAACCATTAGCACCTAAAGCTGAACCACCATTGAAACCAAACCAACCTACCCATACCAGACTCGCACCCAATACAGTTAAAGTTAAGTTATGTGGCGCCATAGACTCTTTGCCTAAGCCCATACGTTTACCGAGTAAATATGCAGCAACTAAACCAGCAACACCTGAGTTGATATGAACCACTGTACCACCTGCAAAATCAAGTGCACCGTCATTCATTAACCAACCACCACCCCACACCCAATGTGCAATCGGAGCATAAACAACAATCACCCAAATGGTAATAAAGCTGATCCAAGCGCTGAACTTCATACGATCAGCCACAGAACCACTAATAATGGCAACTGTAATAATCGCAAAAGTCATTTGGAAAATAACAAATAGAATTTCAGGGATACTTCCGCTCAGCGCATCTGTGGTGATGCCAGACAACATGGCTTTATCTAACCCACCGATAAAAGCATTGCCAGATCCAAAGGCTAGTGAGTACCCCACAACCACCCATACAATACTTACAATTGCTGCAGCAGTGAAACTTTGTGCCATTGTTGCCAGTACGTTTTTCTTACGAACCATACCACCGTAAAACAATGCCAAACCTGGAATCGTCATCAGCAAGACCAATGCTGTAGACACTAAAATCCACGCAGTATCGCCTGTGTTGAGTGTTGGTTTCTCTGCTTCTGGTGCAGGTGCAACTGTTGCAGTTGCCTCAGGGGCAACGCTTGCTGTGGTATCTGTTGTCGCTGTGCTGACATCACTTGCTGATGCAACAGCGCTAGACGCAGGCTCAGTTACGCTTTCTTCTGCCCACGCAACTGATCCGCCAAGAAGTGCGCCAGACAGGCTGAGCGCTAATAGCATTTTTTTCATTCGTATCCCCCAACCTAATTTTGTGAGTTATGTCTTCATCAACATAACCAGCAATCTTCGTGCCAAATTAAACAGCGTCTGGACCTGTTTCACCTGTACGAATACGAATCACTTGCTCTAAATTCGTCACGAAAATTTTTCCGTCACCAATTTTCCCAGTGCTCGCAACACGTGTAATAGATTCAATCACTGAATCTACCATGTCATCACTGATCGCGATTTCAATTTTCACTTTTGGGAGAAAATCCACGACATATTCAGCACCACGGTAAAGTTCTGTATGCCCTTTTTGACGACCAAAACCTTTAACCTCAGTTACGGTAATCCCTTGAACGCCTATATCAGACAAGGCTTCACGCACGTCATCTAATTTAAACGGTTTTACAATTGCAGTTACGAGCTTCATATTGTTTTCCTTCGGCTTATTTCACCAGTAAGGTTTTATGTTCAATTTTCGTGCCAATCTTATTAACGGTTGGGGTGGCTAATTTGATCAACACGTATTGCCTTTATAACCTATTGTATATCCTTAGGTGAAGTTTCAACTTGAAAAAACTCACAATAATGATCAATTTTTTTAAAATTCACTCACGATTTTCTTATCTTTGATGCCTTGATAAACCAATAAAAATTACTCAAGTAAAAATCCATACACGATGTTACACTAGGCAAAGAATATCAACATTTTGGATTCCTCATGATTGAAACATTACTACAAGCAATTTTGGAACAAGTCGATCAACCTAAAAAAGATATCGAACATAACCTACGTGCCTTATTGAACGAAGCTATTAGCAAAATGGACATTGTCTCTAAAGATGAAATCGAGCGTCAAAAAACTGCACTAAATAATGCCAATTTAAGATTGACTGAATTACAAGCGCAAGTAAAAGCACTTGAGGTGCTTATTCAGCATAAAAAATAAACTAAATTTGCACAAAAGTGGTGCAAAAATTATAATAATGATTAAAAATAAAGCAAACTTGGAAAATAACAATGTCTTTAGCCAAAATTTATACACGAGGCTTACTTGGATTGCATGCACCTTTAATTGAAGTAGAGGTCCATGTTAGTGCAGGACTACCTTCTTTAACGATTGTTGGTTTGGCAGAAGCAGCCGTTCGTGAAAGTAAGGATCGTGTCCGCTCTGCAATCATCAATAGTGGTTTTCAGTTTCCAACCAAACGCTTGACCATCAATCTGGCACCTGCGGACCTTCCTAAAGACGGCTCTCGCTTAGATCTTCCGATTGCATTAGGAATTCTGATTGCGACAGGTCAACTCCCTGAGAATGTCACAGACGATTTCGAGTTTATTGGTGAGTTAGCACTGGATGGTCATTTAAGACCTGCTACAGGTACATTAACGATTGCAATGGCTTGTCAATTGGCAAAGCACCAATTGATGCTTCCTCAAGAAAATGCTGATGAAGCCGCACAATTACCCGAATTCAAGGTATTTGCTGCACATCATTTAAAACAAGTCTGTGATCATTTTTTAAATACACAAAAAATTGAAGTAACCTCCACACAAAAATCTACTTTGGACAAACAATATAAATTTGATTTGGCTGATGTAAAAGGTCAGTTACGCCCTCGAAGAGCTCTAGAAATTGCCGCTGCAGGTGGGCACTCGCTTTTATTTAAAGGACCACCAGGAACAGGTAAAACACTTTTAGCTTCACGTTTACCTAGTATTTTGCCTGCATTGAATCCACAAGAAAATCTCGAAGTCGCCAGTATTTATTCCATTGCCAACACTCAACACCACTTTGGGCAGCGACCTTTTCGAGCACCTCATCATACTGCTTCTGCAATTGCCTTGGTGGGAGGTGGATCGAACCCGAAACCCGGAGAAATTACACTTGCGCATTTAGGGGTACTTTTCTTGGATGAATTACCCGAGTTTGATAAGAAAGTCCTAGAAGTTTTAAGGCAACCCCTTGAGTCTAAAGAAATCATCATTTCAAGAGCATCAAGACAAATTACCTTTCCAGCAAATTTTCAACTCATCGCAGCAATGAATCCATGTCCTTGTGGTTATGCTTTTAATCAAGATAGCCGTTGCCAGTGTTCAGCTGAATCAATCAAACGTTATCAAAGTCGAATCTCAGGTCCTTTATTGGATCGTATTGATCTACATATCGATGTACCACCATTAAAAGCTCAAGAATTACAAGATACAACTCCTGTTGAAGATTCAGCAACAGTACGAGAACGCGTACTTCAAGCTTTTCATTTTCAAATTCAACGCCAAGGCGGATTAAATCACGCTTTATCTCCAAAACAGTTGGAAAAATATGTAGTTTTGGATGAAACATCCCAAAAGATGATTGAGATGGCACAACAACGTTTAAATTTATCTGCACGGGCATATCACCGTATTTTACGTGTTTCAAGGACCATTGCAGATTTAGCACAAAGTGAACAAATTCAAAGTACACATTTGACAGAAGCTTTGTCTTATCGGGGAACGCACAATTAATATAAACTGAATATTTATTCAATTAATAAACATCAATTTAATTTTTGATAATTGTTCTGTATGGCAATACTCCCAATTCATTTAATTTAATCTCTAATAAATTAGCTTTATAAATATGCTCTGAATTATATGAAGAAAAATATTCATGGTCATCAAGTGTAGAAATTAAAGTGTAACCTCGCATAAAGTTTTCCACTTTACTAGCTTGAGGAATATCTCGCTTTGTAAAATTTCCTTTTACAACACACTTCCACACACATTGTAAACGATGGGGATAAACTTGATATGTATCTTCATAATAATTTTCACGTTCATTAGGTGACTGTCTACTTGAAAAATCATTATCAAACAGGCTAACAAACTGAAAGTTAAACTTATGCTTTCTACAATTCTCAGTCATACTTTTCATTATTATTTCGATTGTCTCTATAGACATATGAGGTTGAATACTTTGATATTCTTCAACATAACAAAAAGACAAATTATCATATGAGTTTAAAAAATTATCATCACTAAAATAATGATCATATTTTAAAATACACTGTTTAACCTCTTCCAAATTACGAATACTATAATCCATTGTCATGGGAATTGAAAATCCATAGTCAATATCATTTTCCTTGTGGTACTTTTGCAAAAAGCTATTTAAAACATCATTATTTTTTTCCAAAAAAATAGGTATATTCTCTCTTGAACTATAGAGATACCATTCACTTGATGAAAAATAGTCACTTTTTCTGGCAAGTAATTCCAAAAAATCAATAAAATAATCTTGCAAATTATTAGGTTTAAATTCTCTTTTTGTTAGATTATGATCAGTGAATAACTGAATATAATACTTATGAAATGGAGATATGAAATCTACAATAGGTTGAGAAATAAATTTCGGTTTTGTTTCCATCATTAATATATCCTACGTTCCATATCCTCGTTTAACATTTTCATCAAATTCTTTCTTTCGTTGATTATCTAATTTATCAAGTTTTTCTTTATTTAAAAATTCCGTATGTTTCACTTTTAATCCTGATTTCATAAGGTTGTTTATTGTGTTGTCACTTACAACGATTTTCTTCGTATTCAATTCAGAGAAATGCCACTCTAACTCAACTTTTTTTTGCTTGGCATTAGTAGTTTTCCAAGATGGTTGAACAGCTTTAAGCTGTTTATTCATTTGCCTAGCCCACTTTTCCAATTGCTCTGTACTATTGAACCAAAGATATTTAAACATATGTTCATATCGATCTTTAGCTTCAACAACCACACACTTATTTGGCCACATACCATCAAAGTCATTCACTGAACTATAAGCCCATTCTGTTACTTTATAGGATTTCCCTGATTCCGCTATACCTAAATTAGAGAAAACTAATGGGGCAGAATACAGATTTGCAATATAAAGTTGATATTGAATACCATTATCATTTCTAGATTGGATACTTGGTTTGCCATGACACAAATGAGATGCTGGGCATTTACAATCTTTTTTTCGATCATTGTTACCACCGCCATAACCCACTTGTTCAACAGGTATTGCGCCAGGTTTATCAAGAGTCATTCCATTTCTTGCGTCTTTTTCTAATTGTGATTCCGAAGTAATAGGAAGAGGACCATCTAATCGAATAGGTACACCAGTTATAGGATCAATACCTTGTGTTGGTCTAGGAGTAACACGAGGGACTGTTCTGGTTGAACCACCTAAAGCACCCCCAAACCAAGGAGCAACTATTGCCATCAGTCAACTCCTAGAACTTGTTTATTAAACAAGTTCTTCATACGCACAACCCAATCAGCTAATGCCGATTGATCTTGGATTCCTATCTTGATCGTTTCAGATTTTCCTATAGCTTCTCTAAGCTCAGGATTTTGCATAGGCGTTTCATTGCGATTAACCGCATATAATGCGTATCGTATTAAAAGCTCATCATCATATAAAAAATCATATTCATTAGCATCTGCTATTACTTGATCAAGTAAAGTAGACAAATCTTTATTATTTTCAAGATTAGGTTTTAATAACGGAAATTTAAGGTTAGCAAGATCGAGTAAGACTCGATATAACCACCGCTTATCATCCTCATCATCCATATATCGTTCTTGAAAACTATCAACTTCAAACATTATTTATATGCTCCTCAATATAATAATTTTTGTTGATGTCATCCCATCCACGTATGAAGAAAATATCTTTCCAAAAATTTTGCTTCTGCTTCAGCTTCAGCATGTTATTGAAATTCCGAAACGCTCTAGGGTCGTATAATCTGATAATGCCAGTACGCCCATCAGGTGTTTTAAATTCCATATAATTTTGGAGGCGTTGAGATAATCTACTTAATGAAAGTGAACTCTGTAAAAATAAAATTGACTCGCGTTTATTATCTAAAAATTCCGAAATAAATATTTCATCATGTTTATCCACTTGACATAAAATTGGACTTATATCTTTTAAATAATATTCAGAAAGTGTAGAAAATAAACTGTCAGAATTTTGAAAAACACTTTGATTATGTTGATATAAAATTAGTAGTTTTTCATTTTCTTTGTGATGTATTAGATCAATAATATAATAATTTTTCATCTATTCATCTCAGCATATAACTTGAGCCTGAAACAGCAGCAGCTCTTAAACAATCTTCACAAATAGGTTCTATCGGATTGAAATTTGGCAAAACTACTTTCACCTTTTCACCAGACTTAAACAAGTGTTGACCTGCTTTCGATTCAAACTTTGATGGAGTAATAAATGTAATTCCATTTTTATTAATTATTATTTGTGAGCCACCAGCCATATATTGCTCCTTGTAAAATTTTATAACAGACCTTAATATTAATTTAATCTAATAATACTTTTAAGAAATAATATGACTTTTTTACTCTCAATTCAACTAAAAGATAGTATAATTATTGCCGCTGACAAAAGATCAGTAAAAATTCAAGCATGTGGAGAATTTTTATTTAATCACGATCAAACGAATAAACTTCATTTGTGGAAAAATGGAGTGATTACTGGAACAGGTGAATTAGCTGTCATTCAATGGGCTATTTCTTTTTTAGATGAACTCGCAAACAATAATATTGATCAATTAGCAAATTGTTTGACATTATCACGTTTAATTAGAAAGTTTGAATTTGAACATCCACAAATAAATCAAACCAAGCTGATTTATTCAGAATATACAGAATATGGGGCACAGCTATATGCGATCGAACTCAATAATCGTGATGATTATTTTGTGAGGAAGCTCGAAGAAAATGAAATTACTATATGGATGTATAATCCTGATATTACAGACATAATTGCTAAAGTAAAGAATTTATATGATGATTTAAAACCTTTAAATGAATTCGATGATATTTTAGATGGATTAAATTTCTATTTCACACATATTTCAAAAATTTTCGCCTTACAATCCAAACAAGATGAAATGATGAGTTCAGATTTTGATATATATTTTCAAACACATAAAAACTACTATATTGGAACTTTCAAAAACAAATAAACATCCAACTATTTACCAGTATAAATGGTAACGTTCAATGAAAAATTCTAAGAATGGATTATTATTACATTAATAGTATGATTGTAATCATATAATCCCATCTACAGCTCGTGAAAATCAATAAAATGCTTAACTTAACTTTACGCAACGAACAAGCAGATGATATTGAAAGTATTTTCAATATCACACAACAAGCTTTTGAACATGCAGCACATACAGATCACACCGAACACTTCATCGTGAATGCACTCAGGGAAGCAAATCAATTAAGTATTTCGATTGTTGCTGAATTTGAAGGCAAGATCATCGGGCATGTTGCGATTTCACCTGTGGTGATTTCCTCTGGCGAGCCAAACTGGTATGGCTTAGGTCCAGTTTCTGTTGTTCCAGCGTACCAACAACAAGGCGTGGGTAAGGCGTTAATACAACAGTCCTTACAACAACTCAAACAACTTGGCGCTGCGGGATGTGTAGTCCTTGGCGATCCTGCTTACTACTCAAAATTTGGCTTTAAACCTTATGCCCATTTGATCCTTGAAGGTGTCCCTGCTGAATACTTTCAAGCCCTTACCTTTACCCAAGATATTCCACAGGGGAAAGTCAACTATCATGCTGCATTTGGAGCAACAGCTTAACTTGGCTAACTGGATACAAAAAAGGTGACTTAATAAAGTCACCTTTTTTCATTTTAATCGTACTTAGAATGCTTTGGTTAGCGTAAACACAGCACCTGTTTCAACAGCACGTTTCCCTGAATTAGTAAAACCATCCGTATCAATATTCGTCCCTACAGCAGCAAGTTCCGCAGTAACACCGGGAATTGATTTAACACTGTAGTTAACCCCAACTTTCCAGTCTACATAGTTGTCTTTACCGTCTGGTAATGCTTTTTCATCCATTGTGGTATAACCCACATTGGCAACACCACCAAAACCAGTATCGCCGAATGGTGCAGAATAACCTAGGTTAAAATTCCAGCTATTTCCACCGACCGCAGCCCAGTCATTGGTATAGTTCACGTTTGTTAATAAGCTTCCACCTTTCACAAACACATCTGCAAATATTAATTTTGCGTAAAATTCAGTCCAGTTAAAGCCACTGCTTGCACTTGGGTAATTATATTCAACCACACCAACATCTAAAGTTGGCTTAAACGTTGGTGAAAGTTCGAGTGGTGTTGTAAAACCGATCGATGGGTCTAATTCTAAATGAGGATCTGACTCCCCAAAGTTCACATTGGAGCCCCATAGACCAACATATAGACCTGAAGTATGCGATAAAGTGAAACCTGCTTGCACGGCTGGATCACTCGCTGTTTGTGTCATACCACGAAAACGATAGTCATTCGTTACGGCAGCACTTCCTGAGAAACTTAAACCTAATTTTGACAGTGCGTTATCTTCCGCCATTGCCATAGTTGCTGTAGACGATAAAACTGCCAATGCTAGTGCTTTAGTTGAGAATTTCATCTTGAGTGCTCCCCCATCATACGATGTTTATTTGTTATGCTAAAATTTGATGAACTCCCTAAGCATTTAGCAATTGCCATGCCAAGAATATTTTTTAATTTTTTATAATTTTGATTAAAACACCCCAAACTATTGATCATAAATAAAATTATTAATTTTTTTTGTTGGATAAAATTTCTTTTTCTGAGTTGTGTACGGATCATTAGATCATTGAACACGGAATGACGATGCTTCATATTTACCTACTTTCAGTATGATTTTGACTGCTGATGAGTATGTAAAACCGTCGCATAAATTTTCTATCATTGATGTGATTCGTGACATAAAAATCTCATAAATATTTTTCAAAGCTAAAATGTCACAACACTGCAACAAAATGTACTATTTTTGATCAAAAACAGATTTTAACTTAAAAAATGCTTAAAAAAAGTGCATGCCCAATCTTAGGTCATGCACTGTGTTAAATTTTTGAGCATAAAAATGGGGCTTGAGTATCAGCTAAAAATTGTAGATCAAGCCAAGTACCATGTGATCATCATAATCTTCTCCAATACGACTCTTGCCACCTACGACGTAATCAAAAGATGCCAACAGCCCAGTATTTGCAATTGACTTACTGATACCTATACGCGCTTCATTGAAGGTAAAATTCTTTTTCGATTGCACAATCTGATTATCGTGCTGAGTATTGTAGAAAGAGCCGCCAAAAGATGTATTGAACACAAATTCATGCGCTAAAGGATAACTATAAGCGGCACTTAAGTAGACATCACCCGCATTGGCATAAGATGAATCAGCGAGCATTACTGCCGCACCCACTGTTAAATTCTTATAAATAATCTCAGCTAAAATGTCTAAATCATCAGTTTTACGATGATCCCCCTGCTCAGCGTAGACCGTTCCACCATGATGGTACACATAGGCTGTGGTTTTAAGGTTGTAGCGCCAATTTTGATCAATTTCCTGTCCATATGACACATAGAAATTATGTTCAAAGCCATGATCTTGTCTGTCATCTGATGGATCATAGCCTAAAGTCGACCCCCAATAGCCTAATGTTATGCCACTTTGATGCGCATAGGCTAAACCGCCTTGCATTGCAAGATCTTGATTTTCCTCACCACCGCGATAGATATACTTAGATACCACCCCTATATTTCCAGAAATTATACTATTTTCAGCAGAATGATCTGTCTGATCGGCAAATACAGAACACGATACAACACAGATAGGCAAAGCGCATAAAATTTGGGAAAAAATTGAATTCATGAAATTAAATAAGTAAGAGGAAAAATTTGCTGAAATTTTACTGTTTTTTTGAATTTTTGGTAAAAATAGTGGCTACAGAACAACCAAATCCATTAAAATAATGGAAATTTCAAACGATTTAATCATATTTAAGCAACTTTAGAATTTTTTTTCATAAAGAAATAAATTAATATTGAGTAGAAAATTACAAAAATGTAATATTTTTAATCAAAGGTCATTCCCTTTTTATAGATTAAATATACAATTCATCCATTATCTGCTCTGAATTCAATCAGTCAGTACCATTTATTCTCGTTCACGAGGCAATTCATGTTGAATGCTCCAAAACTTACTTTAGCTATATTAATTAATGCTGCTTTTATTACACCTACATTTGCTAGCGAACAAAGTGATGCAAAAGGTTTCGTTGAAGATGCCAAAGGTTCTGTATTGTTTCGTACTGGTTACATCCTTCGCGATAAAAAACATGGCATCGAAGACCAAAGTTCATTTGCACAAACTGCAATTGTTGACTTAGATTCAGGTTTCACACAAGGCGTTGTTGGTTTTGGTGTGGGTGTTGTGGGTGACGGTTCTTTTAAAATTGGTGACAACCAACATTCAGGCAACAACATGATCCCTCGTGATGATCAAGGTAATCCTTACCATCACTGGGCTCGTGGTGGTGCAAACGTGAAAGCACGTTTCTCAAACACCACTGTGCGTTATGGTACTCAAGTTTTAGATTTACCTGTATTGGCAAGTAATACCACACGTCTTGTTCCTGAATACTTTACAGGGACTTTATTGACCAGCCGTGAAATTAAGAACTTAGAACTTGTTGCTGGTAAATTTACCAAAGACCAAATGTCTGATCATATCAATACAGACAGTAATCATCTGGATGATGCTATTGTTTGGGGTGCTAAGTACAAGTTTGATGACCAACTCAGTGCATCTTATTATGGTTTAGACTCTAAAAATGCTTTAGAGCGTCATTATATCAATGCAAATTATAAATATCCTCTAGAAAATCAAAGCTCTTTGACGTTTGACTTCAGTGGTTATCACACTAAGTTTGATAAAAATGCCAATACTTACTCGGCAACGGGTCCAGTTGATGCTGACTATGCAGAAACAGGTAAAGCAGGCGTAGAAAAGACCAATAATATTTGGGCGTTGTCTTCAACCTATAATCAAGGTCCACACAGTGTGATGTTAGCTTACCAACAAAACACGGGTGATGTTGGTTATGACTATGGTCAAAATGCCGATGGTTTCCAAAGTATTTATTTACCAAACTCGTACTTGTCTGACTTTATTGGTAACCATGAAAAATCTGCTCAAGTTCAATATAACTTAGACTTTGGTGGTTATGGTGTTCCTGGATTAAACTGGACGACTGCATTTGTTTATGGTTGGGATATTAAAGTTCGCAATGTGACCGACAATGCTCAAGAACGCGAATTCTTCAACCAAGTGAAATACACTATGCAAAGCGGTTTTGCAAAAGATGCAAGCTTACGTGTTCGCCACTCTTACTACCGTGCAAGCGACGCGTATAACCCTGTTTATATCGGTGATACCAACGAATGGCGTATTTTCCTTGATATTCCTGTGAAATTTTTCTAATTTAAAATAGAAAAACGACCAAAAAAACCTGCATTTAATCATGCAGGTTTTTTATTGGTTTGAAGATTATTTAATCTTCAAACCGCATTTCTATCTGGCTTATTTGGCTGCTTCGATTGCTTTTAATACTTCAGCTTTAGCAACTTCAGAACCTTCCCAACCTGTCAATTTAACCCATTTCCCAGGCTCTAAATCTTTGTAATGTGCAAAGAAGTGTTCAATTTGATTCAACAACAAAGCTGGAAGATCTGAATATTCTTTCACATCTTTATAAAGCGGTGTTAATTTGTCGTGTGGTACAGCGATAAGTTTCGCATCGATACCACCGTCATCTTCCATGTTTAATTTACCCACTGGACGACAACGAATCACTGAACCATGTACCAATGGATGTGGTGTAACGACCAATACGTCTAATGGATCACCATCTTCAGACAAGGTATTTGGAACATAACCGTAGTTCGCTGGGTAGAACATTGCAGTACCCATGAAACGGTCAACAAATAAAGCATCTGAATCTTTATCTACTTCATATTTAATTGGTGCAGCATTGGCTGGGATTTCGATGATTACATAGATGTCATTAGGTGCATCTTTACCAGCAGGAATATTGCTATAGCTCATAGGATACTCTTTGAAGTGAGGTCTTATAAAAAATCTTGACGATTATAACGCTAAAATACGCGAACAGCTGCGGATTATACATTTTGCATCATCAAAATGAATGGATTTCGTCTAAATCCACTCAGACAATTCGAATAATCAATAATAATAAAATGATTGGACAAGCCATCGATAGAAACCAAATGATTGAGCGTAATGCTGAAATATTGGCTAGATAACAAATCCCATAGATAATGCGCAGTACAATATAAGCAATCCCCAACATCATGATCAAATGTTGTGAGACCACCATATACTCAGCCATAAGCACAGCGGCAATAAATAAAGGTAAGCTTTCAAAACTATTTTGTTGTACCGCATTGGCGCGTGCCGACAAGCCTGTGCTTTTGGCTAAAAAGTCACGAGGATTCTGGTTATCTGCGAGTTTAAATCCCCCAGATACTTTCGCAATAATGGTAAAAACATAAGGAAGTAAACAGGCAATTAGAATTAAATATATGATGCCATCTATCCCAGACATGATTTTTTCTCATGAAGTGTTAATGCAGGTTATCATAGCATGGCAATAACAGAATATTTTTTGTTTAATGCAGAGTTTTGCAAAATTGTGTAGTGAGGACAATGTCGTGCAGCCCGACCAAAATGAATTGTTTGAAGTTTTAGAGAAACAACGCCAGCAACATGCCGAGATTGATCGTATTCTTAAAATTGTACTGCCTATTTTGGCGTTTTTATTATGTGTGATTTGTGCCAATTATAACTGGCAGTCAACATTAGGCACGCTTATCATTTTAATTGTGGCTTTTTTTGCGGTTGCGATCAAACGAATGAATCTATATTTGTGGCTTGCGATCATTATCATCTATTGTTTGATTGATATTTATATGAGTTACGGCAGTATTGTTCCTTCTGCTTTAGGTCGTCAAATGGGAACAATGTTGACCTTTACTGCGATTGTAGGTTTAAGCCGTCCCTATATTGATGGTTGGTATAGTCGCTCAAAGCAAAATTTCTGATTCTATCCATCGTTGCACTGTTCTATGTTACAAAAAAAGCGCCAATCTTGGCGCTTTTTCAATTCGAGTTTTTGCTTATTTACGCAAATCTTTACGTAAGATTTTACCTACATTCGATTTTGGTAAATCATCCATAAACTCCACATAACGTGGGCGTTTATAGCCAGTTAAGTTTTGTTTTGCAAATTCAAGAACTTCTTCTGTTGTTAATGAAGGATCTTTTTTCACAACAAACAGTTTTGGCACTTCACCAGATTTTTCATCAGGTACACCAATCGCTGCAACTTCAAGCACTTTTGGATGTTGTGCAATGACTTCTTCAATTTCAGATGGATAAACATTAAAACCAGACACTAAAATCATGTCTTTTTTGCGGTCTACAATTTTGAAATAACCACGGGCATCCATGACACCGATATCACCAGTACGGAAATAACCATCAGCTGTCATCACTTTCGCAGTTTCATCAGGACGGTTCCAATAACCTTTCATGACTTGTGGTCCACGAATCGAGATTTCACCTTGTTCACCTTGTGGTAGGTGGTTGCCATCATCATCAAGGATCGCCACATCAGTCAAAGGTAATGGAACACCGATTGTACCGCTGAATTCAGTCGTTGCAGGTGGGTTAGCTGTTGCAACAGGCGAAGTTTCAGATAAACCATAACCTTCAATAATGATGGTACCCGTCACTTTTTTCCACTCTTCCGCAGTTGAAGGCAATACAGCCATACCACCGCCCATCGCCATTTTTAAATTGCTGAAATCGAGCTGTCTAAATTCTTCGTTATGTACCAATGCATTGAATAATGTATTGACCGCTGGGAAAAAGCCCGGCTGATATTTACGTAATTCTTTAATCACCGCAGGTAAGTCACGTGGGTTAGGAATCAGAATATTTGCTTGACCTTTGTACATACCATAAAGTGCACACACCATAAATGCAAAGATGTGGTAAAGCGGCAATGCACAGAAGATACGGTCATCTTTTGCACCGTCACCCTGACCAAACTTACTTTGGAAAATACCATCACATTGCATTAAGTTTGCTACTAAATTGCGATGAGTCAGTTCAGCACCTTTTGAAACGCCTGTAGTACCACCTGTATATTGCAACACAGCAGTATCACTCAACGTCATGTTAGGGCGTTTGTAGTTGCTTGGACTTACTTTTGCCAATGCAGCATTAAATTTGATGTGTCCAGGAATGTTCCAATCTGGAATTTGCTTACGTACTTTACGTAATACAAAATTCACTAAAGTACCTTTTAAAGTACCTAGCATGTCACCAACTGAGGCAACAACCACATGTTTTACTGGCGTTTTTCCAATAATTGCTTGGTAAACAGTGGCAAAGTTTTCAACAATAACCAATGCTTCTGCACCTGAGTCATTTAACTGATGCTCTAGTTCACGTGCAGTATAAAGTGGGTTGACATTGACAAGCACTAAACCTGCACGGAATACCGCCAAAGCAACAATAGGATACTGAAGGACATTAGGCATCATTACTGCGACACGTGCGCCTTTTGCCAAACCCAAACTTTGTAAATAAGTTGCAAATTTACGGCTTGCCAATTCAAGATCACTGAATGACATCACCTTATCCATGAAGATAAAGGCATCACGCGAACCAAACTTTTGGAAATTACGCTCAAAAATATCAATAAGAGAAGTATTTTCCTGGGGCAATTCTACAGTCTCTGGAATCCCAGTCTTTTGGTATTCAGCGAACCAAATCTTTTCCATATGCCATAATCTCCAATCAGTAATCCTTAGTTTTAAACTGTTTTTCTCAATACCGAGCATAATTTTTTGGCTTCTTTGTGCTCAATATTGCATCCATTTCCACGAACACATTGCATATATAACGTATTTCGATCCAAGGATGCTAGTTTTATCTTTGAATCAACAGTTTATTTGCTTTTTGATATCCACGGGGTAAGAGTTGACCTTTCGATGCTCGTTTACCAATATACTTCTGTAAATCATCACCTTTTAGTTTTAATTGTTGCTGTCCTGCAAGCACTTGAATTACATCATCTAAATTCAACGTTAGCATAAACTGAATATATTCATCAGCCTCAAGTTGTATCAACTTGTTTCCCTTTCCTTTATTCAGCGTTGGCAATTCTGACAAATCAATCAAAAGTAAACGTCCTACTGAACTGAGTATAGCCAAATGAGTCTGATTTTCAACGACCTCTATCGGCATAGCTTTCGCATCATCCGTTACAGTCAAGAATGTTTTACCCGCTTTGGCATTGGTATCCAATTGTTTCGCTTGAGATTTAAAACCATAACCTTTTGAACTTACAGCAATAATTTCTTTATCTTCATCCCCTACCAGTACTTGAATAAAGCTCACACCGTTAGCAGGTGACAGTTTTGAACTCAACGGTTCTCCCAAACCACGTGCAGAAGGCAAACTATTTATTGACAAGGCATAACTTCGACCGGTCTCATCCAAAATATACACTTTTTGATTCGACTTACCTTGTGCAGAACTCAAGTACTGATCGCCTGCACGGAAATTCAATTTCTCAACATCAATTTCATGACCTTTGGCTGAACGAATCCAACCTGCTTCTGAAAGAATTACTGTGACAGCTTCAGCAGGCATCAAGTCTTGCTCGCTCATTGCCTGTGATTCTTCACGTTGCACAATTGGTGAACGGCGATCATCACCAAATTTTTTCGCATCATCTTTAAGCTCTTCAATAATCAAAGATTTTAAAGATTCTGGATTTGCCAACTGCTCACGAATCACCGCCGCTCTTGCCTCAAGTTCTTCCTGCTCACGACGCATTTCCATTTCTTCAAGTTTTGCCAAATGACGTAACTTGAGTTCTAAAATCGCTTCAGCCTGTATTTCATCAATATTGAAACGCATCATTAACACAGGTTTTGGCTGATCTTCTTCACGAATGATTTTGATCACTTCATCAATGTTTAAATAAGCAATGATCAAACCACCTAAGATATGCAGGCGCTTTTCAATCTTGTTGAGATGATATTGCAATCGACGTGTGACAGTATGTTTACGAATTTCAATCCATTCTAATAATATTCTGCGGATTGATTTGACTTGTGGACGACCATCAGCTCCGATCATGTTCATATTGACACGATAACTGGATTCTAAGTCTGTAGTCGCAAACAAATGACTCATTACCGCTTCTGCATCAATACGATTTGAGCGCAGTACAATCACTAAACGTGTTGGGTTTTTATGATCTGACTCATCACGTAAATCACTCACCAAAGGCAATTTTTTGGCTTGCATCTGATCTGCAATTTGCGTAATAACCTTAGAGCCTGAAACTTGGTAAGGCAGTTCAGTTATGACGATTTCATTTTTTTCAATATGATAAATTGCACGTGTTCGGTAACTTCCACGCCCTGTGGTTTGGAGCTTAAGTAATTCTTCACGTGAGGAAATAATTTCTGCTTTGGTCGGCAAATCAGGTGCAGGAATATATTCTGCAACTTTTTCATCGGTTAAATTAGGATTACGAATTAATGCAATTGTGCCTTTGACCACTTCACGTAAGTTGTGCGGTGGAATATCGGTCGCCATCCCAACAGCAATACCTGTTGTACCATTCAGCAAAATATTCGGTACACGCGCAGGTAAACTCACTGGCTCTTTCATTGAACCATCAAAGTTATCTTGCCAATCACAAGTACCTTGACCTAACTCTGATAATAATAAATCGCTATAAGCTGAAAGTTTAGCTTCGGTATAACGCATTGCTGCGAAAGACTTAGGATCATCAGGTGACCCCCAGTTGCCCTGACCTTCAATGAATGGATAACGATAACTAAATGGCTGAGCCATCAGCACCATAGCTTCATAACATGCAGAGTCACCATGAGGATGATATTTACCCAGTACGTCACCGACTGTACGTGCAGATTTCTTTGGCTTACCACTTGGCTTTAATCCCAACTCGCTCATCGCATAGACGATACGGCGCTGTACAGGTTTTAAACCATCACTGATATGAGGTAATGCACGATCCATAATCACGTACATGGCATAGTTCAGGTAAGCTTGTTCAGTAAATTCTGCTACGGAACGGTTTTCTGTCGCATGATGCGCAAGGCTTGTCATAACAACCTTTTATCCTAATTAAATTCGTTCTAAATAAATGCTGATGTATCTACATTCTTATGCTAAGTCGCAGCGCCTGACGACACAAGCACAAGTGTACGCCACAACGACAAATTGCGTCTTTCAGTGTTTCTAATGACGTAAAATTATCCACTTTTTGGAAAATGAGCAACTTTTATTTAAATGGTTATTTTAAAATTCGAATATACACTTTATTTCAAACGAAATTTATAAATGCTGAAACTTATTGGAGTGGTCCAATTCGTGCGTTTATAAAATGGATGCTCAAACTCAGCAACCATCCGATCCCATATAAAAACAGCAAAGTAACAGGAACCACTAAGCTATACGCTTCCATCCAAGACAACCGATCCAATAAAGGACCTAACCCTATTACATTAAATGCTGACACTTGAAAACCTATGGGTAATTGTAAGAAAACAAAATTTCCTTTGTTATCTGTCATTGGATCTAATGCAATATAAAGACAAAATGCACTAAGCAAAAGATAAATAATACAAAAGCTTAATCCTATTTTACTTTTCATTATTTCGCCCTTAATTCTTGTCTGATCTAGCCCATAATATAGCGATAAATTGTTTGTTTTTAATTCAATATACGAAAAATTAAAACGGCTGATCGCTAAGATTAACCCGATATCAGCCATTCTATACTTATTATTTGTTATCGTTTTTTTGGCGCTTTACTTTTAATACTTCTAATCAACCACTATAACCCAATCTCTTCTAAAGTCTTGCCCTTGGTTTCTTCACCCAAGACCATTACAACAGCTGCTACTGCTAAAAGTACGGCTGTAAACATCATAAAGACTGAACTAAAACCATTGCTTGCCACCATCATATGAGTGACGACCAGTGGTGCAACGATTCCTCCAATACGCCCAATCGCAGATGCCCAACCTGAGCCAAAGGCACGAATGTTGGTGGGATACTGTTCAGGCGTATAAGTATATAAAACACCCCACGCACCCAAATTGAAGAAAGACATTAAACAGCCCCAAAACATGATCATATTGACTGAGGTAGCTTGTCCAAAGAAATACGCAGATACCGCACACATCGCAATAAAGCCTGCCAGCGTAGCTTTACGCCCCAGCTTTTCAACCAGCCAAGCAGCAGCAACATAACCCGGCAACTGCGCCAAAATCATGCCCAAGACATATTCAAAGGACTGCACGATGGTATAACCTTGTTTGACCAACAAACTGGGTAACCATGTGAAAATGCCATAATAAGAATAGACGATACCAAACCAAATCAACCACAACATCAAGGTCCGGCGGGCAAAAGCACTCGACCACAGTTGAGTGAAGGAAAGATTTGGCTTGGCGGCAACAGGTTTGACTTCAATCGTAGTGATCACGTCTACACCACATTGTCGTTCAAGTTTTTGTACCAGCGCATGAGCTTCGTCAATGCGACCACGATTAATTAGATAAGGAACAGATTCAGGCACTTTTTTCAAAATCATGAAAACATAAATGGCAGGTAATCCACCAATCAAAAATGCGATATGCCAACCATAATCAGGGATCACAAAGTATGAAATCAAAGCTGCAACTAACCAACCTAACCCCCAAAAACTTTCAAGCAAAACAATAAACCGACCTCGAACCTGAGCAGGGATATATTCACTGACCAGCGTCACAGCAACAGGCAATTGCCCACCCAACCCTAATCCGACAATAAAACGGAAAATCAACAGCCATGTCAGATTCGGCGCAAAAGCACATAACGCGGTTGCAACGCTATAGGTCAGCAAAGTAATCGCAAAGACTGTTCTTCGACCGATTCGATCAGCCAAGCCACCTGAAAATACAGCACCGATTGCCATTCCGACAAAGCCAATCGAGACCACCCAGCCTTTTTCCGTAGGTGTCATCTGCCATTCTTCTGCCATTTTGGTCAAAATAAATGAAATCAGACCTGTATCCATGGCATCGAACATCCAGCCCAGTCCGATCACCCACAGCAAAGTATAGTGAAACTTCCCAATGGGTAGACGTTGTACACGTGATACTAAATCCATAAGACACTCAACAAATAGGTAAATTGATCGACAAGCGTGGCATACACTTTATTTTTGAAGAATTAAGTTCAGAATTTCTCCCGACAATCCGTCAAAATCTTTAAATTCTTGAGAATGAAAACCATTGTTGATCAAAATTTTTCGAGATGGAATATTTACAGGATCAATAATGGCGATTAAACCCTTTAACTGAGACTGTTTTTTGCATGACATCAACTTTTCTGACGAGTTGAAAATTTGCTCTAAAATCTAAGGTTGTAAATTTTCCAAGTTTAATCTTTGGGCTGCCTCTATATGACATATACAACCTCAAATTCGGCGATAAATCTTCAAAATACTCTTCTAAATAGCATCACTATATTCAGCTTTCATCTTTAGAGGAGGCTGATTGTCCATCATCATCTTTATAAATAAATTTCGGCATTTCTAAACCAAAATAAATGGCAATACAGCGTAGCGCAAAACCAAACACCAATGTCGAAATTACAGTGATTTCTAGAGATAAGCCAAAGTCTATACAGAACCAGTAGAAAATAACAGCAACAAAGGAAATTGATGCATACAACTCTCGACGAAATACCAACGGAACATCATTACACAAAATGTCTCGTAAAATACCGCCTGACACACCTGTCAAAACACCAGCAACTGCTGAAACAACAAAACCATGCCCCATCTGTAACGCAATCTGACAACCAATAATGGTAAAACCAATTAAACCCAAGGCATCTAACAATAAGAAAATGGAGTGTAAATGCTT
Source organism: Acinetobacter sp. Ag2 (assembly GCF_001005515.1). Lineage (NCBI taxonomy): Bacteria > Pseudomonadati > Pseudomonadota > Gammaproteobacteria > Moraxellales > Moraxellaceae > Acinetobacter > Acinetobacter sp. Ag2. Next base: position 28,510 of record NZ_LBNA01000029.1, on the reverse strand, counting down.
CATCCATTTAGCGATGAGAATTGTGACAAAAGCCGCGCAGCATGTCAGTACAAGATATTCAGGATGTTTCACCCAAGTGAGCGGATAATGTCCCAACAAGACATCACGGACCGAACCACCGCCGAGTGCGGTTACACAGGCAATCAACACTACACCAAACCAGTCCATACTACGTCGTCCTGCTGACAACGCTCCCGTCATGGCTTCTGCTGTAATTGCAATAATATAAATAATGGTCAGTAACATTGCCCTTCATCCACTGATGGGTAAAAGATGCGCGCTATTTTAAGTCAAAACGAGCTAAAAGCTACAAGAATTGCGCACAACATTGCTTAAATTTTTTTGTTGATCCACAAATACAAGGCTGTTTCATTGTAACTTGCTGATCTGTAGTTGGATCTAAAAAATACCACTGATCTACATGATAGACAAAATGTGATACTTCATGATGAATCTGCGTTTGCTGACCATCATGAAAATGTGCTTTAAACTCAACCTGAGCGTGATTTTTATCTAGCTTTTCTTTGGCTTGAACGACCTCTAATTTGAGCCAGTGATTAGACTTACTCCATTCCGCAATCGCCTCTACATCCAATGCTTGCTGCTGCCCCAATGCAGTGGTTGCCACAATATATGCAATCTCTTGTTTGGCAAATGCGCTATAGCGAGATTTCATTAATTGCTCAGCTGTCTGGGCTTTTTTTTGCCCCAAATGTAGTGGCTGACAACATTGACTATATTGCGCCGAACCACAGGGACAGGATAGATTGGACATAGAAAACTCAAAATCTAAATAGGCTTAAATGATAATGCAACCCTACTTAAAATCGAAACTTTTCTCAAAAATATAAAGTGATAAAAACAGCTGATTTAAATGATGCAAGTTTTCAAGAATACTCAAGCCATACCACCAGATTATTCATATAAGTCATTTACTTTGAATGATTTATTCCAACTCGACTTTAAACCTTTTATACGAATTTTTAGTGACTGTTTGATGCTTTATTTGTTTTGCTCTTTTAAATAAACCGTGGAATATCTTTTTATCCTAAAGCAACATGAATGTCGCCATTGGCTACGCTACAGCTCATACCGATCATCTGAACAAAAAAATAAGCCAGTTTTTCAACTGGCTTGTTTTCAATATCCTTGCTTTCAATATTAAGGTTTATTCTGAGTCTTTAGATGGCGACAATGCCACAATATGAACTTTTTCAATCTTATGCCCATCCATCGTGACCACTTCAAACTCATAACCATCTGCTTGTAACTTCTGACCATTTTCAGGTAAGCGACCAAGATGGAACAAGATATAACCCGAAAGTGTTGAATATTGCTCTGACTCATCTACCAAATCTCGACCTAACAGCAATGAAACATGGCGAATATCGGTTGAACCTTCCAACATCAATGAACCATCTTCCAAGCTTTCAGCAGCAGCCTCCAACTCATCTTCATCTGGGAATTCACCTGCAATCGCCTCAAGTACATCAATAGGCGTGGCAATCCCCTCGATTGAACCATATTCATTGAGGACAATCGCCATTTGCAAAGGTGCTTGACGTAGTTGCTCCATCACCATCAACACTTGTGCATTTTCATGAACAATGACAGGTTCACGTAAGTGTTTGTCAAAATTCAAAATACCCGTTTCAATATAATCATTGAGCACTTTATGCGTGAGCACAATACCTGCGATATTGTCTAATTCACCATGCGCTAAGATCAGTCTTGAGTGAGACATTGCCATTAAATTTTCTTTGATGGTGGCTTCGTCTTCATCCAAGTCCAACCATTCTAATTCTGGTCGTGGCGTCATGACTGATTTCACTGGGCGCTCAGATAAACCCAATACACCTTGTACCATGACACTATGGTATGCCCCATTTTCATCATCAAAGATTTCATCTGCTAAAGCTTGTGTTGCAATCACATCATCGGCTTTACCATTTTGACTTTCTGCATTTTTACCCCCTAGCATTTTCAACACTGCTGAAGCCGTACGGAAACGCAAATCTGTGGTTGTGACCATCTTTTCTTGGTTTTTACGCATGGTTTGGTTCATGAACTCAATCAATACCGAGAAACCAATGGCAGCATATAAATAACCTTTCGGAATATGGTATCCAAAGCCCTCAACAATCAATGAAAAACCAATCATCATCAAGAAGCCTAGACATAAAATCACGACAGTCGGATGTTTGTTGACAAAGTCCATTAAAGGTTTAGATGCCCACAACATAATTCCGACGGCGATCACCACAGCAATCATCATCACTGAAAGCTCTTTCACCATGCCTACCGCAGTAATCACACTGTCTAGGGAGAATACAGCATCAAGAATGACAATCTGAACAATCACCATCCAAAAAGCCGCATGGACTGGATTTTCTTCTTTTAAATCCTGTCCACCTTCAAGGCGTTCATGCAGTTCCATTGTGCCTTTAAAAAGCAGGAATACCCCACCAAACAACAGGATAAGGTCACGACCAGAGAAAGGATGGTCGAAAATATGAAATAAAGGTGCGGTGAGCGTAACCACCCAAGCAATGGATGCCAGTAAAACCATACGCATACACAGCGCAAGCAATAAGCCTAAAATCCGTGCTTTATTACGTTGCTCTGGAGGAAGTTTTTCTGCCAAAATTGCAATAAAAACAAGGTTATCAATACCTAGAACTATTTCCAAAACAACCAAAGTCGCCAGACCAACCCACGCCGAAGGATCGGACATCCATTCAAGTATCATTGATCTTGCTCCATTGCAGTTGCGCAATTGATATTTTCAGCATTTGAGAACTGTAAATTTCGAAACAGAGAAGAAAACTTTAGTTTATTTTGAAATATTTTTTTGTCTAAAGATTGTGCATTTTCGGAGCGACTACAACCACTACCCATGATGATTCATTTGTTGATAAACAGGCTTTAATTATAGGCAGTTTTGATAAAAATTTCATCTTATTTGTATGGGATTTTATTTGCTTAGCGCATAAATCGTAACTCACTATATTGTCGTAACGCCGGAGATCGCTCATTTTCATGATTTGCTCACTCTCACCTCAACAGCAACCCTTTAACGATACAAATCATTGCAAAAGTGCCTATAACGCAACATGTTTTTGTCATATTTCTTGCTTAAGGTAGTCGAAATACATAAGAACATGATAAGTTAAGGTGAAAAAATAAATGATGAATAGTGTATTGCCTGTAATGATAAATGAATCGTTAGAATTAGATCAGCAAACTCCTAAAGCAACTCAATGTTTAATTGCACTGTATTGTGGCTCCCGACCTGGAAATAATCCGACTTATAGAGAAAAAGCAATTCAATTGGCTCAAGGCATAGCCGAACATGGTTTTGGTATTGTCTATGGTGGTGCCAGTATCGGTTTGATGGGACAAGTTGCAGATACCGTGACTGAACATGGCGGTGATGTGGTAGGTGTGATCCCTGAATTTATGCTGGATTATGAAATTGCACATAATCAACTGACTGAACTACACATTGTACAAAGTATGCATGAACGAAAAGCCATGATGGCAGATCGTGCCAGTGCCTTTGTTGCTCTTCCAGGTGGTTTTGGAACCTTTGAAGAAATCTTAGAAGTCGCCACATGGGGACAACTCAATCAACATCAAAAACCCATGATGTTATATAACGTGAATGGATTTTATGACCATTTGATTGCCCAGTTAGATCATGCTGTTGTTGAAGGCTTTTTACCACCACAACATCGTGCCAAACTGATTGTGTGTAACCATGCTGATCAAATCTATAATGCAATTAAAAACTTAGAAGCACCTAAACAATTCGTCGTCTAAGCTTTATATCGTCAATCGATGGAATGAAAATTGAATAAGATGAATTTTCAAAAACTCATCTTATTCAGTCTGATAGGGTTCAACTTTTGATCAATCTATTCAAATTAGATCAATAACATTGAATACAGATGCAATTACTTCAAAGCAGGACTAAAACGACTATATCATTGGTGGAATATTTGCCATCCATAAATTAAACCTGCAGCAGCCACAATCCAACACAATGTCGCAACGCCAAAACAAGACCACATTGAAAGTTTTGTTGCCAATAAATAAACCACCAACAAATAAATAAAATAAGGAACGAGTGACCATATTCCGAATAAAGCGGTTTGTTTTAATGCTTCTGCACCTTTTTCTTGAGCTACGATTACATGTGCGATCAGTGCAAAGGTCGGAAACAGTGGAACCAAGCCCGCAATATAAAATGTCTTACTTTTTGAAAGAATTGAAATCAGTAAAACTACTGCTGCACCGATACTACATTTCAAAAATAAAGACAACATTAAATACCACTCAAACAAACATCAGATCTGAGCAAGAGTTTACGCCAACATTATCCTTTTGAAATCTAAAAAATCAGCTTATTTCATCCAAAATCAACACAATGTTGAATTAGAATGCACGTTTCAATTTGCCACGATGAATAAAGGCAAAAAAAGCCATTGCCGCTAACGCACCGAGGAAAAAAATGAATTTAATTTCACTTCGGCTTAAATGGTATTCAGATTTGTTGGTCTCTGTTTGGCTAAAATCTGCTTGTATAGGTGGGATACTTGTCGTCAGATAAGAGGGTTTGATATTTTTAAAGTTTAATTCAGTCAGCGCAGCTGGTTTTTCACCTTTGCCTACTAAAACATAGGCAGCAACAACATCAAAATCCACTGCATTTTGAATGCCAAATTTAACCTTTATCGGTTCATAAGTATTGTATTCTGGAATCCAATCATTCAGCTGACTGTAGATACGAATGGTGTCGGTCTTTTCTAATTTGGGGTCTTGAATGAGTTGAACAGCGTTTTCATCCAACAAAGCAGTTAACGCTTTAAATTGATGAAATGAATACTGATTGGTTTGTGTAAGTTGCTCTGCAATCAAGGTTTGCTGTGTGGAATGTTCGCTTGGCTTCGCTTTATTTAATAAGCCTTGATTTTCAAGTATAAAATCTGCTTTTGACGTCAATCCAGGGAAGTTTTGACGTCCGACTAAATATACAGCTGTCCAAATCTGATCCCCAGGTTGAACATCTTCTAATTCCACTTCATACAATTGATTTGGTTTAAGCTGTAAAACTTGGTCAAACAGGACTGGCGTAGCATCTTCTGCAAAAACATTGCACGAAAATACCAAACAAAGAACACATATAAGTTTGTGTATATTCATTTTTAAGCCCCCTGTAAATGCGATGCACATCACATATGTTACAGTAAAAATAATAACCAATCGCAGAATAGTTGTCTTACAATCTGTTTTTCTAGATAAATGGTTTTTTATCTCATTCAGTAGGCATAACCAGACACTCAAAACAAACCAATCCGTTGGGTAAAAAATACAGACTCAACTTTTGATATATGAAACTGGTTATTTCATAAGCATTTCATTTTAAATAAATTATATTGTCATATTGAACGTATAAAAATTAGACCAATAAAATAAATCACAATCAGTCTAATGCTATGAATCTTATTATTTTATGTAAAACATTGATTGTGGTAGCTTTTAAAAAATGGTCAGTTAGATGACACAATTTGTCGCTTAAAAACTATTTTTTACAGCTTGAACAAAATTAAATCGCTATCATATAGCACTTTAATTCGCATAATTTCGAGAAAGTTTTATGAGTCAAAGTCATATCCGTATTCGAGGCGCACGTACCCATAATTTAAAAAATGTGTCACTCGATATTCCACGTGACAAGTTTGTGGTGATCACGGGACTTTCAGGCTCAGGAAAATCATCACTGGCTTTTGATACTTTATATGCTGAAGGTCAACGTCGTTATGTTGAATCCCTCTCTGCCTATGCACGTCAATTCCTTTCACAAATGGAAAAGCCAGAAGTCGATTCAATTGAAGGTTTAAGCCCTGCGATTGCCATCGAACAAAAGTCGACCAGCCATAACCCTCGTTCAACAGTCGGAACCATCACTGAGATTTACGATTATTTACGTCTACTCTATGCACGTGTAGGCACGCCATATTGCCCTGAACATGACTTACCCATGGTTGCCCAAACTGTTTCTGAAATGGTGGACGCAGTTAAAGCCCTGGAAGAAGGTACAGCGTTAATGCTACTTGCGCCTGTGGTTCGTGAACGTAAAGGTGAATACAGCAATCTGTTTGAACAATTACAGAGCCAAGGTTTTGTCCGTGCGCGTGTTGATGGTGAAGTGATTGATATCGATACTCCGCCAGAGCTGGATAAAAAGAAAAAACATACCATCGAAGTGGTTGTTGATCGCTTTAAAGTACGTGACGATCTAGGGAACCGAATTGCAGAAAGCTTTGAAACAGCACTACGCCTAGGTGGTGATATTGCGATTTTATCTTGGATGAGTGGTGAACAACCAGATCGTGTGTTTTCTGCAAAGCACTCATGCCCTGAATGTGATCGTGCAGTAGCTGAACTTGAACCCCGTCTGTTTTCGTTCAACAATCCTTTCGGTGCCTGCCCTGTCTGTGATGGTTTAGGTACGCGAAGCCACTTTAGCGCTGAAAAATTAATCCCTAGCCCTGATGTATCTATTAGCCAAGGGGCGATACGTGGTTGGGACAGACAACGCCCTTACTACTACAGCATGATTCAAAAAGTTGCAGATCATTTCGGTTTTTCATTAGATACACCATGGAATGAGCTGGATGCAGAAACCAAAAAGAAATTTCTGTATGGAACAGGCAAGGAAAAAGTTGATTTAAGCTATATCGATGAACGTGGTCGTAAGCACAATCGAGTACAACCTTTCGAAGGTATTTTGCCCCATTTAGAACGCCGCTATCGTGAAACTGAATCGAATTATGTTCGCGATGATTTGGCACAATATTTATCAAATGCCGCTTGTGATGCTTGTGGTGGCTCACGCTTAAATGAAATTTCCCGTCATGTTCGGGTAAAAGATAAAACCATTGCTCAAATAACTAAAATGTCGATTGGTGATGCTGAAAGCTACTATCAAGATTTAAATCTTGAAGGTGCCAAAGGTGAAATTGCCGATAAGATTTTTAAAGAAATTCGTGAACGTTTGCATTTCCTTGTTTCCGTTGGTTTAAATTATTTAAGCCTTTCACGTTCGGCTGAAACCCTTTCAGGAGGTGAAGCACAGCGTATTCGCCTTGCTTCGCAAATCGGTGCAGGCTTAATGGGCGTGATGTATGTTTTAGATGAACCATCTATCGGTTTACATCAACGTGATAATGACCGTTTACTTGAAACATTGGTACGCTTGCGTGATCTTGGCAATACGGTATTGGTGGTTGAACATGATGAAGATGCCATTCGTGCCGCTGACCATATTATTGATATTGGTCCTGGCGCTGGTATCCATGGCGGTCATGTCATTGCAGAAGGTACTTATGAAGAATTGGCAAGCAATGAAGATTCTTTAACTGGTAAATACTTATCTGGAAAATTAAAAATCGCAGTGCCTAAACAGCGTGTAACACCGCCAAAACCTGATGAGCAAATTAAACTGATGGGCGCAGCAGGTCATAACCTTAAAAATGTTGATCTGAGCATACCTTTGGGTGTGATGACCTGTGTGACAGGGGTTTCTGGTTCAGGAAAATCAACACTGATCAACCGTACGCTATTGCCTTTGGCTGCAACTCAACTCAATGGTGCAACCACCTTAACGGCGGAAAAGTTCGACTCGATTGATGGCTTGCAATTTCTTGATAAAGTGGTCGATATTGATCAAAGCCCGATTGGACGTACACCACGCTCCAATCCTGCAACCTATACAGGTTTATTCACCCCGATTCGTGAATTATTTGCTCAAACACCTGAGGCAAAAGCACGTGGTTATGCCGCAGGTCGTTTCTCTTTCAACGTCAAAGGTGGTCGTTGCGAAGCCTGTGAAGGTGATGGCATGATCAAAGTGGCGATGCATTTCTTGCCTGATATGTACGTGCCTTGTGATGCCTGCCATGGTCAACGTTATAACCGTGAAACTTTGGAAGTCGGCTATAAAGGTAAAAATATTTCTGATGTGTTGGAAATGACGGTTGAAGATGCCATGCATTTCTTTGATGCAATTCCTGTCATTCACCGTCGATTAGAAACCTTAAACCAAGTGGGTTTAGGCTATATTCGTTTAGGTCAGTCAGCAACCACTTTGTCTGGTGGTGAAGCACAACGTGTTAAATTGGCACGTGAATTGGCAAAACGAGATACAGGCAAAACCTTATATGTCCTCGACGAACCAACGACGGGCTTACACTTCCACGATATTGCCAAGCTTTTAGACATCCTGCATGAGCTTCGCAATAAGGGCAATACGATTGTGGTGATTGAGCATAATCTGGATGTGATTAAAACTGCGGACTGGGTAATTGACTTAGGTCCTGAAGGCGGTTCAGGCGGTGGTCAAATTATTGCTGAAGGCACACCAGAAGATGTGGTTAAATCGAAAGTTTCACATACAGCGAAATTCTTAAAACCGTTGTTGAAGTAAGGCGATTTATTGCATTTCTGCCCTCTCTTGTTTTAGAGAGGGCTCACGCCTCTATGCTCGTCGTTAAAGGGGCATAGAAGACTCTAAATCTTTATAATTAAAATAAAAATTAACATATATAACTGATATTTTTATCCACTTTGATATTTGTCTTTTACCCATCTATCCGTCAATTATTAGCTTATTTGTCAGGTTTTCTGATCTATATCTTGGCTCATTACTCTGTCTTTTAACTGTAAAAATTTTGCATTTCCAATTCATACAAGGCAAGATCAATCCATAGCACAGGATATTCATCATATGAAGTTTCTTTACCCATGCTTTTTGATCCCCAGTATTGCTTTACTCAGCGGCTGTATCGGCAATATGAATCCAGCTGGTGGAAATGGTCGCCCCAACTATCCATATTTCGTCACCACACACCCCATGATCATTAAAAAAATAAATGTACCGGCAGGGACTATACTGACCTATGAGAAACAAAGTTTTAAGACAGGCAAACAAAATCAACTCATGAATGAAAATAAACTACAATCCATTTTGATGCCAAGTGGACAAAACATCATATGGGGTGGCGTACCCGTCAGTATGATCGAGAAATTTTTCAATTCACAAATGCGCGGTTATAGTGTTCATGCAGAATTCGAAAAGTTATCACCGAGTCAAAGCACGAGATTTTCAAAATTATGGAAAAGTTGTAATGACCATCTTGGAATTACAATTAAAAATAATAACGATTGGTCATTTAATCTGAATAATATAGCTGATGTAGAAAATTGTAGTGTGCTTTATCAACGCTACTTTAAACATGATACTGAACAACAGCAATTTCTGGATCAGTTATATCGGGAATTAAAAAAAGTGAATCTCAAATAACAGTGTTTGAATGAACTATCCCACGACTTTATTGCGACCTTGTGCCTTTGCTTTAAATAAAGAGGCATCCGCTTGAGCGAACAAATCTTCCCAATTCTTTGCCCCTGTTGCTACGCCAATACTTACGGAAACATTCAAGTGATCTGTTGAAGGTGCATGATTAAATTTCAACTGGGAAACATCTGCCAAAATACTTTCAGCAATTTGCAACGCCCAATCCCACTCGACTTGATCAATTAAAATCAAAAACTCATCACCACCAAAACGTACAATTAAATTTGACTGGGCAATATTGGCTTTTAGACACTGGGCAATTTCCACAATGACCGAATCGCCTAGGATATGCCCAAATTGATCATTCACATATTTAAAATTATCAATATCCACCATGATTAGTGTGAGTTTTTCAAAACGTTCTGTTTGATTGGCAATATTTTTTAAATAATCTTCTAATGCCAAACGATTCGAAACTCCAGTTAAAATGTCGGTATTGGCACTGTTCTGTAATTGAAATTCAAAAGCATCACGCTGTTTTAACATTTCTTTTAATTTATCAATGGCATCTTTCAATGTGTGCACTTCTTTACTAGGAGCGGTAGAAACAGCGCCCATATAATCACGCTCTTGAACTTGTGATAACTCTAAAATCATATTTCTGGCATAAATCAAAGGCTCAAAGAGTTTTTTCCTAGTATATAACATGGTAAAAATCGCCACAGCCAATGACAAAAGCGAGATAAATAATGTGATCAAAAACTGACGTTGCTCCGACTCCATTTGTGCTTGAGCACTCAACGCATGTGTTTCCAATAAATACTTTTGTAAGTCGATCACTGAATTGAATTTCCCAACCAAAACATCAGTCAACTGATTGGCTGTTAAAAAATAAGCTTGCTGATGTGAACTTTCCTCAATTAAACGATTAACAGTCGGTAATCCTTGATCAATAAATTGGCTTTTTACTTGAGCGTATAAATGTAGATATGCTGGCGTTTTTAAATTTTCCATTTGCATGGTATCCATCAAACGCCATAAGTATTTTACTTGCTCTTGAGTTTGTAGTGAGCGCGCTTTGTTATATTCAGGAATAGGCTCTGAAAAACTCAGTGGTGCCATAATATTGGAAGCCACACGCCCCGATTGATCTCGTAAATCCGCCAAGATCAATACGATAGATGCATAGTCCGTCACATCACTATTTATTTTTTTTGAGTCATTGATTAAGCGCTGTAACATGGCTCTACAGCTATCCCATGCAGCAAACATCCCCTGAATTGCTTGATCCATTTGAACAGAAGTACGTTCTTTTGCAGGCAATGCCAAATAAGCATCGACCTGCCCCCGTGCGACAGCTAAATCATGTCTTAACTGTACATCCACCTGATCCGCTAAGGCATTGAAGCCTATCTGCCTTAAAGATTCGACAGTTAGATCAATTTGCCGATCCACCCCCTTACGATAATCTTGCAAGGCTTTCATATTTTCAGACAAATCTTGGGTTGAGCTCGACATTGCCTTATTCGTTGGTGCCCTTTCTCGTGATATTTTATTTGATGTTTCTGCAAAAATTTGTAAGGTCTGAATATCGACTAAAATTCTCTTTGAACGAACATATTCTTGATAATTACTGATAATTTGAGGAACAGCGATCAATAAAACGGACAAAATAATGACTGACATAAGGATAAGCAAACGGGTGCTTATTTGTTCTGATCGGAGTTCCTGCACCATCGTCATGACCCTATGGGAAGTAATGTCGAATGAATCTAAAAAATTTGGCTATATTATAGGGTATCTGAATCAATTCTACCCAAGTATTTAAACTTCAGTCTGTTTATTGCATTCACTATACTATCGCTTTTACAGATAAGTGATATTGAAAATTAACATTTTACATATAAATAGAATATTCTTAAAATATAAAAATCAAATGAATTATCACATTTTGAAAATACACCCTTTTCAATGCCCAGTTACCCCCAATAAACTGGGCATTTTTTTTAACCAATGCATTTATCTTAAATAAAAAAATAGACCCAATTTGTCCAAAATACTTAAGGTTAATTGTTTACGTTCAGCTGGATCATCCTCTGCTTGCATTTTCATATTTAACGCAAATGCAGTCACCTTGCCATTGGGTTGTTCAACCCATCCCGTATACCAACCCACTTGAGGTTCAACATCCATTCCCCAACCACTTTTAGCATACAGTTTACTGTCACCACGTCTCTCGATATAAAGCATATCTTTGACTTGTTGCTGTACATTTCGATCAAAAGGTAATTGCTTCATCGCCAGTTGATAGGCAAATTTAACTTCTTGTTCAGGGGAGATTTTTAAAGGACCCACCAACCAAAAATTATCGACTTGCTGACCAATCTCCGCATTGCCAAAACCTACACGCTTCACTTCTTCACGCATCAACTCCAAGCCAATACGTCGAGCAAGCTCCTGATATACGGGAACAGCTGAAGCCTGCATCGCTTCTGCCAAAGTCATATCTTTTTCCCATGCTGAAAAAGCGCGCTTTTCACCATTCCAATGAAATACTTCAGTATTGGTTGCTTTTGCATTTTGCAATCCAATTAAAGCATTCAACATCTTAAATGTAGATGCAGGAATATATTCAGTCTTTGCTCGGCTTAGATCATTACCATAACTTTTTAGATGAATCCCATCATAAGTAACAAACACAGCTTGAGTCTGTGCTTGATTAAATAATAAAGGAATCTCAGTTTCTCGCTCTGATATGACTGGGCGTTGTAGTTTTGAATCATAAACACAACCTGAAAATGCCAAACTACTGAGGATGACACAAAATAAACCTTTCATTTTAAACTTCATGATATTGGTGACCTTAGATACCACTCTAACATGCTGAAAAATTGAAATCGTAGAGGTCATGGAAAAATATATTGTGCCAAGAATGTAAGAAAATATTTACATGTGCAATATATTGGTGCATAATGCACCTCATTAGGGCAATAATTAGGTTTTCCTCAGCAGAAACTTTAGCTTTGCTCCAGATTTTGGCGAAAAATCCCAGTTTTCTTTGAAAATTGGGATTTTTTTTGGCAAAAATCATGCCAACCCTATCTTTGATAGGTTAAGTTTAGCACTATATTGGTGCAAAATTTACTTCCTACCTGATTTGATGAAAATTTATTGATTTTTAAACAAAAAAAAGCCCAACCTTGGGGAAAGCTGGGCATATAAACTGCTAATTTAAAAAAACTCATTGATTAGCAATGAACTTTATAGACTTATTATCTAAAATCCATCACACTTTGTAAAACCTATTAAATTGATCGGATATAGAAATATTATCGTTTTTACTAATAATTGCGCCACAACTAACACTTTATTAAATAAAATGAATATTAAATCACATATTTTATGCCAGCTAAGCAGATTTTAATGACATTTTCTTGACATTGATTGCAAAAAAACCATCGAAAATACAAATTAACAACAGAATACAATAGAAAAAACAAATCAATAAAATTCGTATTTTGCCATCCTTTTTTTAATAAATATTACTGCTCTTTAGTTTTATTTACTTGTTCTGATTAAACTTTTTCTAAGGTTGACTTGAAGTTAAACAAATGTTCGTTTTTTAAACAGTGTTTTTTTCATGTATCTGCTTTGTAAACATACGTCTTAAACATCATTGACTTAATATCTTGTTACAATACAATGCCGTGTGTTTCACCAATTTCTCCTATTGGAAAAGATTATGAAAAAACTCGGTTTAGCCACTGCTCTATTATTAGCCATGACCGGCGCACAAGCATACCAATTTGAAGTTCAAGGTCAATCAGAGTATATCGATACAACTGAAAATGACAAAGACTTCACTGGTGGTCTTCAAGGTACTTTCTACTTCAAAAATGTTGACTCTTCTAAAGGTCCTTTGGCTGAAGCAGCGTTCTTAAACCAAGCTTCTAACGTATCTTTAGCGTACAACTATGGCGAATTAGATGCTGGCGTAACTGCACACAACTATGGCGCTAAAGCTGAAGCTTATGTTCCAACACCATATGTTCCTGCTTATGCAAGCGTATCTTATAGCCACACAATTCTTGATGGCAAACACGGCTTATCTAACGATCAAGGCGACCGTTTTGCTTTAGAATTAGGTGCTTTACCTACTCAAAACTTCTTAGTTGCTGTTGGTTATACCAACGTTGCTGACCAAGTTGCTTTAGATGCATTCAATGTAATGGGTAACGGTGTTGCTAAAGCAACTGCTGAAGCTGCAACAATTGGTGAAGATCAAGACGCAATCACTGCACGTGCTAAATACGTTGGCGGTATTGACGGTACAAACATGTCTTTAGCATTTGAATCAGGCATTATCTATGGTGATGCAACTGCATACCAATTCAAAACTGACTTCTATTTGAACCCACAATTAAGCATTGGTGCTTCTTACGCAGCTTCTAGCTACGAAGGTACTCCAGATTCAGCTTGGGGCGCGAACGTAAACTACTTCATCACTCCTGCGATTGCAGTTGGTGCAAGCTACGTAAATGCAAACTACGAAGCGAATAAAGGTCAAGCGATTGCTTATGTTGGTGATACGCAAACTGTTGGCTTAAACGCTAAATTCCGTTTCTAATAACTTAGAAATTGAATCTGTAAAAAAGGACTCTCACGAGTCCTTTTTTATTGCTTGAAGATAAATAACTTAGCTTCTCAGCACATTTAAAAAATGCAAGTGACGTTCATATTGATCAATGATGTCTTGAATCAAGTCTTCCTGTGTCCACTCCATCACATCATAGTTCTGACCGCCCTCTCTTAAAAATACTTCAGCTTGATAAAAGTCATCTGTTTGTTGATGCTGTTCATTCATCATAAAGCTGGGTGCAACCATTTCCCGCACCATTACTTTATAGATAAAGTTTAGTTCGTCATGATGATCTACACTCAACTGAACTCCATCTTCCAATTCTTTGATGACGACATTTAAATGACGGCGTTTGAATTCAAAACGAATACTTTCAAAAGCTTTAATCACATGAGATTGGATATATTCATGCACCTCAGCTTGTGTATGCGGATAATGCATAATTAAGCCTAGACGTTGTTGCCAACTTCGTGGGTTTTGTACAGCTCTCGGAGTAATTCTTGCGACTTGTAAAGCTTGCATTTTGGTCACATCCACACGAAGTGCTTTCACTAAGCCCCAACATAACAACAGCATAATAAATGTGAATGGCAATGCACTCATCATTGTCGCAGATTGTAATGCACTAAGCCCACCCACCATTAATAGAATGATCGAAAGTACTGCCATTAAAATGGTCCAAAACAAACGTTGCCAAGTCGGTGAATTATCAGACTTTGCTGTGAGATAGTCGGTAACCAATGCACCAGAATCTGCTGAGGTGACAAAAAATAGAACCACAAGTACCGTCGCGATTAGACTTGAGATTCCTGCGAAAGGTAAATGAGCGAGGAATTCAAACAATGCCACTGAAGAATCTTTTTGCACAGCAGCCATCAAACTGTCTTGCCCCTGTTGCAAAATACTGAATAATGCAGCATTACCAATAAAGCCCATCCAGATCAGGGTAAAACCTGTCGGAATCAGCAAAACGCCAACAATAAACTCTCGAATGGTACGCCCTTTCGAAACACGGGCAATAAACATCCCCACAAATGGTGACCATGAAATCCACCATGCCCAATACACAATGGTCCACCCACCGATCCAACCATTGGATTGATAGGCATATAAATTAAAGGTCATGGTGAATAAATTAGAGATGTATTGTCCAGCATTTTGAATTGTGGCTTGTAAAATATAAACACTTGAACTGGCGAGAAAAATAAAAACAAGAAGTAGCAAAGCCAAGACCAGATTCAGCTCAGAAAGTCTTTTAATTCCTTTATCTAAGCCTAAAAATACGGACAGTGACGCAAGTGTACTGACGATGATGATCAATATAATTTGCGTTGTAATATTACTTTCCCAGCCGAATAAATAGCTCAAGCCAGAGTTAATTTGGGTTACACCGAAACCTAAAGTCGTGGCAACACCAAATACCGTACCAATGGTCGCAAAGGTATCCACAGCATCGCCAATAGGTCCATAGATCCTACGTCCAATAATTGGATATAGGCCCGAACGAACTTTTAGTGGTAAATGATAACGGAAAGCAAAATAAGCCAGTGTTAGACCAACCACAGCATAGATCGCCCAAGCGTGTAAACCCCAATGGAAAAAGGTAATTCTCATCGCTTGTTGCGCAGAGTCAATACTTTGGGGATCTCCAGTAGGCGGATTGACATAGTGCATGACTGGTTCGGCAACACTAAAGAACATCAAACCGATCCCCATACCAGCGGTAAACAGCATGGCAAACCATGACCCATTGCTATATTCAGGCTGACTGTGGTCTGGACCGAGTTTAATTTTGCCCATCTCAGAAAAGGCAATAAAAATAAGCAAAATTAAAAAAATTGCGACGGACAAAACATAGAACCAGCTAAATGAATCCGTGATCCATTTATTCATTTGCGTGGTCATCAGTTCAAAGGCATTAGGTGCAAAGATAACCACCGCTAAAAACAGCGCAATTATTCCAACAGTGCTCAAGAAAACATTTGGATTGATATTGTCAAACCAAGTGATTTTTTTGGAAGGCATATTTCCCCCAGGTTTTTATATTAAAAGGACAGACGTATTAAAGTCAAAAAAGGCATTCACAATAGTGAAAAAAGACGAATCCCGTAGAACAGCGATTAGATTCAGCACACATTATAATTTAAATTAATATTTTCAACAATTTAGCAAATGTAACAAGATAGTTTTCACGTTATTTTGGTTTATTTTCAATATATTGCAGTGCAATCATACGTGAAACGATCAGCGCAAAATACATCACACCACAAAACATTTGCAACATCGAAATCACACGTGCTGCGGGTGCAACAGGGATCAAATCCGACAATCCAGTTGCAGATTGCAAACTAAAACTAATAAACAATAAATCCAGCCAAGTCTGATAATCCGCAACATGATTGGGGTTTTGAAAGCTTTGTGGAACCAATAATTGGCAAATACTGTATAAAAAGGCAAAGCCCCAAGCAATCAGGGTAAAAACTGCCCCAGCAGCAAATAACTCATCTTTGGTGAGGTAACGGTCTGCAAACATATAACGGATCAATCCATAAGCAGCACAAAAATATGCTGCTGCTTCAAAAGCATGGGCGATAATTTGCAAAGTAACGGAATGAAAACCGATCAACATCAAAAAAGATAACGAAAAAGCCCCCAACACAAAGCTCAACCCAAGCACGGTAAATGTTGGTGTTTGTCGTATTACCTTGGCAATGATCAACAATGCAGACACTCCAAGCAGCCATGTAAGAATTTGATAGCTTCTACTGGCATTGGTGTACACAGACAAAACCAAAATCAGCAATTGCACCAATAATAGCCATGCCGAAGGCAATTGCTTGAATCCTTTCCAAAATTCGACGATTGATTGCATAAATAATTTCTGGTTATTGTTTTAAAACTTCAAATTAACATATTCATTCAATTTGATAAATTGTTTAAATTTTACCTTATTGTTCAATCTATAAATTGAGATAATTCATCCTATTTATAACATGCTAAATCGTGCGCTTTTACAGCTTTATTTCTACTCTAAATTATTCAAGCACCTAGTCCTGTTATAAAAGGGACATGAAGGCTTTCAAATTGAAAACCCATAAAAAAACACCTTCGAAAAGGTGTTTTTGAGTTGATTCGAAATCAATTAGTGATCTGAAGCACCTGAGATGCCAATACCTGTTTGTGAGCGTACAAACTGTGCATCAAATGCTTTGCGTTCTGCTTGCGCACGTGCTGATTTATCAGTCACAGAGAACAACCAGCAGCAAATGAAGGCTAACGGCATAGCGAAGATTGCAGGACCATTGAATGAGTTGATTGGTGTATCAGAGATTTTTAATGTATCTACCCAAACAGCTTTCGATAAGATAATTAAAGTCACTGCTGTTACTAGACCAACAACACCACCAATAACTGCACCACGTGTCGTTAAGCCTTTCCAGAACATTGAAAGTACCAACACTGGGAAGTTTGCACATGCAGCTACGGAGAACGCCAAACCAACCATGAAAGCAACGTTTTGTTTTTCGAACAAAATACCTAAAATCATCGCAAAAATTGCTAGACCTAAAGTTGCGATCTTAGACATACGTAATTCAGATTCAGGTGTAGTTTGACCTTTTTTGATTACGTTTGCATATAAGTCATGTGAAATTGCAGAAGCACCTGAAAGTGTCAAACCTGCAACAACTGCAAGAATAGTTGCGAACGCCACTGCTGAAATGAAGCCCATGAACAGATCGCCACCCACTGCATCAGCAAGGTGTACCGCTGCCATGTTGTTACCGCCAACTAATTCTAGTTTGCCAGTTACAGCCATTTTTGCGACATCAATGAATTGTGGGTTGTTTGATACGAACAGAATCGCACCGAAGCCGATAATGAATGTTAATAAGTAGAAGTAACCAATGAAACCTGTTGCCACAACAACTGATTTACGCGCTTCTTTTGCGTCTTTAACAGTAAAGAAACGCATTAAGATATGTGGTAAACCTGCGGTACCAAACATTAATGCTAAACCAAGCGATAATGCATCTAATGGGTTTTTCGCCAAGCTACCTGGGCCCATGATCTTAGTTGCATCTTCGATGCTTACATCATGCACTTTTGCAAATACATCGATAGATTGTTTAAACATTTCAGAGAAGCTATAGCCTACAGAATGCATCACCATGAACGCCATGAATGTTGCACCTGAAAGCAACATCACCGCTTTAATGATCTGTACCCACGTAGTCGCCAACATGCCACCAAAGATCACATAAGCCATCATCAGAAGACCAACGATCACCACTGCAATGTTATAGTTCAAACCAAAAAGAAGTTTGATTAGCTGTCCTGCACCCACCATTTGTGCAATCAAATAGAATGCAACAACAACCAAAGAACTGATCGCAGCAAGTGTACGTACCGGCTTTTCTTCTAAGCGGAATGAAACCACATCAGAGAGGTTGTATTTACCTAAGTTACGCAGACGTTCAGCAACCAAGAACAGTACCACTGGCCAACCAACCATGAAACCTAGTGAATAAAGCAGGCCATCAAAACCTGAGCTAAACACCATTGCAGAAATACCCAAGAACGATGCAGCTGACATGTAGTCACCGGCAATCGCCAAACCATTTTGGAAACCTGAGATACCACCGCCAGCTGTATAGAAGTCTGCTGTATTGGTGGTTTGTTTTGCAGCCCATTTAGTGATGAACAAGGTAAGACCAACGAAAATTGCGAACATGATAATCGCATGCCAGTTGGTCGCTTGTTGCTGAGCTTCACCTAAATCTGGACCAGCTTGTGCAACAGTAGAAAGCAGTGCAGTAGATGCAAGTGCTGCTTTAGTCTTTAAAGAGTTCCATTTCATCTTAGTGAAGTCCTTTTTCATGAGCAATTGCTTCTACTTCTCTCATTGCATCTTCATTCAATTGATCCAATTTATTGTTGGCAATATATGAATACACACCACACAAAATGAAAGATAAAACAATAATGCCTAGACCTAAAGGAATACCCCAAGTGGTGACTCCACCACTAAATGAAGTCATCAAAAATTCTTTGTTATAGCCAACTAAAAGCATAAATCCAACATAAACGAACAACATAATTGCAGTTAATGTCCAGCTCAATCTACTTTTTTTAGCAACCATTTCTTTGAATTTTGGATTTTGTAGAATCGCCTCTACTTGTCTCTCATCCATAACCATGCTCCTTGATAAGCGACCAGAACCCTGGTTGCTTTTTTTAATCTTTTTTTACATGGTCAAAATTAACAATATTGTGGGGTTCTCGTAACTTAGACTTTGGTCGTTAAATTTTGAGCAAAGTGCGCGAGTCAATTCATGGATGCGGTATGATAGGGGGTAGATTTTTATACTGTAGTCCTTATGAACAGTTGGTTAATTATAGGGGTTTTAGCCCTTTACATCTTCATTCTCTTCGTTTGTGCCTTCTTTGGGGAGAAGCATGCCAGCCGATTAAGCACTCGCGGCAGAATGCTTCTCTTTAGTCTAACATTGGGCGTTTATTGTTCATCTTGGACTTTTTATGGTGCAACTGGTGCAGCAGTAAGAGAAGGGATTATTTTCCTACCGATTTATTTAGGACCTTTATTATTCGTTTGGCTAGGTTATGACATTTGGCGTCGTTTAGGTCGTGTACGCCAGCATCATGCAATTTCATCGATTGCCGACTTTGTTGCTGCTCGTTATGGTAAAAGCGGAACACTTGCCTCTTTGGTCACCATCTTAGCAGTTATTGCAATTATTCCTTATTTGGCTTTGCAGTTACGTGCGATTGCACTCAGTGCATCGGTCATGCTCGATCATAATACCCAAGTTGTTTCAACCACAACCAATGGTGTACTTGGACTCACTGCGGTGCTTGCAATCTTAGCGATGATGTTTGGAACGCGACAAATCGCCAATACCGAACAGCATGGCGGACTCATGCTTGCGGTAGCATTTGAATCTTTTGTCAAACTGTTTGCACTACTCTGTGTTGCCTTCTTTTTTATTTTTGACCACCCTCAAAATATTGTACAAATTTCACATGATGTACAAAAAACCTTTCATGAAGTGCAACTGTTTGGTGTTCCTGAAACATTTTGGATTCAAACCTTATTGGCATCTTTAGCGATTATTTGTTTGCCCCGTCAGTTCCACGTTGCTGTGGTGGAGTTACGCGATGAAAAGCATATTCGAGGTGCTAGACGCTGGTTTGCTGCTTATTTAATCCTTACCATTATTGCCATTATTCCAATTGCCAGTTGGGCACTGCATGCAGCACCGAAATATTTAACCATTCCAGATGTTGCGGTACTTTCTTTACCGATTAGTTATAACCAAGACTGGTTATCTTTACTGGCATTTTTAGGGGGGTTTTCTGCATCTACAGGGATGCTTTTGGTCTCTTCTGTCGCACTGTCTATCATGCTGAGTAATGACTTGATCATGCCTGCTTTATGGAAATTTGGCATTCTTTCCCGTCATGATAAACGCTTACCGCAAGTGCTTAAATTTACACGTCGTGTGTGTATTTTAGCGGTGATGCTACTTGGTTTTCTATTCTTCCATTTCTTTAATGATATTGACCAACTCTCAACTTTTGGTCTTTTGGCATTCAGTGCTGTTGCACAGTTCTCACCAGCATTGATTGGTGGTTTATATTGGCGAGGAGGTAGCCGCCAAGGGGTCTATTCTGGTTTAGTGGTCGGTTTTATCCTGTGGTCATATACCTTGTTGCTTCCAACAATTTTGCGAAGCTTACCTGTTGAGTATAGTGAGTTCGCACATCAGTTTTTAATGTTTGGTCCTTTAAATATCGAATGGTTAAGACCAGAAGCATTATTTGGTTTTGAATCATTCGCACCATTAACACATGGTGTTATTTGGGCACTCGGATTAAACATTACCTTATATATCTGGGTATCTCGAATTTATCGCCCAAGTATTGCTGAACAAATACAGGCCGAAAGCTTTTTCTATTACGAAACTAAACCTTTACCTGCGCAAAATACTTCGACTGATATTAACTATTTGCACCACGATGTCGCCAAGCTCAAAGTTGGCGATTTAATCGCACTGGCTAAACGTATTACTGGTGAAGGACCTGCAACACACGCATTTCAGCAGTTCTGTGCTATGAACAATGTGGTTTTAAATGAAAATAGCAGTGCAAATGGGATGTGGTGGCGTTTTACCGAACAGTATCTTGCTGGAACGATTGGTGCAGCATCTGCGCGTACCTTATTAACTACAGCGATGGTCAATAACGGCTTAGCCTTGGGACAAGTTGCCAACATTCTTGACCAAGCTTCACAATGGCAACGCTTTAACCAAAATCTCATCATGACCATGATTGACCATATGACGCAAGGGGTCAGTGTGGTGGATGAAAATATGTGTCTGGTGGCATGGAACAATCAATACCTCAAACTTTTTGATTATCCTAAAGATCTCGTTTATGTCGGTTGTCCAATTGCAGACTTGATTCGTTATAACGCTGAACGTGGTGAATGTGGTCCTGGCTCGGTAGAAGAACATGTACGCAAACGAATTCACTGGATGAAAGTCGGAAGTGCGCATGAGTTTGAACGAATTCGTAAAGATGGTCGTGTGATTCAAATGCGTGGAAATCCAATTGAAGGTGGAGGTTTCGTTACCACTTTTGCTGATATTACCGCATTCCGTGAAAATGAAGCTGTACTTGAAGCCCGTGTCTCTGATCGTACCCAACAGTTGGCTGATGCACTTGAAGAACAACAACTTGCACGCGAACAAGCCGATAAAGCCAACATGTCAAAAAGTCGCTTTATTGCCGCCGCCAGCCATGACTTGCTTCAGCCCATGCATGCCGCACGTCTATTCAGTACAGCATTAGAACAAAGCGTTCAGTCGGATGAAGACCGAAAAACCTTACAACAGCTTGACCGTGCTTTGCATGGTGCAGAAAGCATGTTATCTGCTCTTTTGGATATTGCACGCTTGGAAGGTGGTTCAATTCAGCCGAAACGCCAAGCCTACCCATTACATGATTTACTCAGTGATTTGGAACTGCAATTTAAATCGATTGCCGCACAACGTGATATCCAGTTGCACGTACATGATGCTCAATTCTGGATTGACACCGACCCGCAATGGATTCGTCGTATCATCCAAAACTTTGTCAGTAATGCCTTACGTTATACAGCGCGTGGGCGTGTCGTGGTGGGTGTACTGCGTGCTTCAGATCTTCCACAACATATCCGCATTGGTGTTTGGGATACAGGTCCTGGGATTGCTGAAGAACAACGCATTAAACTGTTTCAGGAGTTTGAGCGTTGTGGGCATACTTCACCTTGGGGGGAACAAGGTTTAGGACTTGGTCTTGCGATTGTTCAACGAATGACCAGCTTGTTGGATTATCCTGTACATGTCTATTCAGAGCTTGGTAAAGGCTCATGCTTCATGATTGATGTCCCCGTGGTAGAAGCACCTAAAATTGTTGCTACACCAGTGCAAGCTGTTCCTTTAAAAGCAAAAGCATATAAGATTTTATGTTTAGATAATGACGATACAATTTTGGAAGGCATGACCACCCTGCTGACCAAATGGGGTTATCAAGTCTTTAAGGCCACAGAACCTGAACAGGCTTTGAACATTATTCAAAGAGAAAATATTCAAGTCTGGTTGGTGGATCAGCATCTAAACAATAGCAAAATTGGTTTGGATTTCATTATTGAAAATCGTCAGGAAAATGTTCCTGCGGCACTGATCACCGCAGACTCCGATCCTGAATTACCACAACGTGTCAAAGATTTAAATGTTGTGCTTTTAAAGAAACCACTTAAACCAGCCTCACTACGCGCATGGTTATCTGGATTGAAAATTTCAAAATAGTGTCGCCTATTGGAATCCCCTTCTTTAATGTTTTGAAACATTTACACGCGCTAGAGCTTCGTGCTCTAGCGCGTGTGTTACACATTTTTTTAAGATAAATAGCAATTTTTTTTAAGGATTGTGCAAAAGCATTCAAAAAGCTCCCAAAGACTGCCTTGTTTATTGGCGAAAGATTCCAAAGCTTTATTTTCTATGGCAAATAACATCAAAATAGTAAATATACACTTGTATAGTTAGTTACAATTTTATATTTATTTGATTCTAAATAATAAAAAACCAATTTTCACCCTATATACAACTTTAGTCGTATTCCTATTGCATCTCAGATAAATCAAAAATTAATTCAAGACAAAATCACGCTCATGTTTAGGGAAACAAAAACAGCGTTTGAATTCAATTTTAAATAGGATTTTAGCTATGAATATTTCAGAAACTGTTCCACATGGGCTACACCAAGCTCAACAATTCCATCGTCAATATGGTGCTAATTCAATTCTGCCTGAAATCGATTGGCAAGCTATTTTTAAACATAGTAAGTTGCAAGACACTCAAATCCAAGCGCTGAATACCATCTATCAAGCAACAGTACCTTTAGCACTGCAAGTTTTTGATGAATTAAAATTTGATGTATTTGCACCTGTTGCATTTCATCCACAAGGTCTAGGTTTATTTGATAAATTAGCCCAACAAGAAGAAAAGTTAGTTCAACGCTTAGAAGATGAATGCGAATGCTTAAATGATGAGGTTCGTCATCAAGTCTGGAGTATGTTACTTCGTGGCGGTGCTGTATTGGTATTTAAAGCATGGTTAGGTAAAGTTAAGACTGGGGAAAATAGTTTAGACATGACCCAGTTTGATGAGCTATCAGACTTGCTATTCATTAAAACTTCACCGACAACGCTCGCAATGCGTCTAAAAGTAGATGCTCATGCAGACTATGACCATGTATTCTTGATGTATGGCAATGATGTCTTCCTTGATCGCTTCAATAGTTTAGAAACAGCAGCATTATTTGTTGATTTAGGCGTATATGATGCAGCATTTTTAAGTTTACGTGATGATCGAGTTGCGGATTACCTCAAATCTAAAGGTTATGTAACTCATGAGCAGATCGAAGATTTAAAATGCGCTTTAAATCCTCTGGGTTGCCCAGATCAAGTCTCTAAACAAGATTGTTTAGCCTAATTGCCTTATTTAGGAAGTACAAAAAGCCAGTCAAATGACTGGCTTTTTACTCTGATCAAATATCCACATACGATCCTTTGAATAGTTGCGACTCAGTATTAATACAATGCCTTAGGCAACTTGATCTGAATAATTTCATTGTCATCAGCACGCTTTGCATTTCGTCCAGAAGATCCGGGAAAATTATTGTCGTTCATCACAGTTAAAGTATTTTTATTTTCAATAATGACATCTTCAATCGTTTCAAATGGAAAGGCGAATGTAGTGCCTGTACCGATATCACCATCACGTGGCGCACCATATAAATTATTTGGATTAGCAACGTTCATTAAATCGACCAAATCTGAACGTTTAACCGCTTTACCAACATCGCCAAGCTCAATTTGAATCAGCTTTTTATAACCATCGAGCTTATTCTGACTCGCATCACGTTCGATAATAATGCCAGATTTATCATCGTACATTTGGAAGTCACCAATATTGGTCGCTTTGGCATTTAAAGTGAAATAATAATAACGTCCTGTATAGGCTTTTTTCTTTACATCAAATTGAGAAATCAGTAATTGTTGATTGGTCTCGCCTTTTAATGGTTTCTCTAGCAAAGGGTATAAATATTGCCCATCTTTAGACAATGCCATACCTTCGAAACCGCCACTTTGCTGAACCAATGGTTCAACATAATTTATATTCGCTTTGTTGAACTGGTTTTGTGGTGAGCGTAATTCAGCGCCTACTTTCAATGGATTTGGTAATGGAATTGGCGCATCCAACAAGATTCCATCTTTATCAAAATGCAGTAAATAAGGTCCAAACTCATCCCCAATCCAATACGTACCATCCGCAGTACGTTGAATGGATTCAGGATCAAAATCAGCGCCAGTGAGCACACGATCAGCGGTATTTTGATTGACGATATTAAACGGAATTAATTTATTTGGGTCACGAAGTTGGACAAAGCTCATCACTTGAACTTTCGCTGTTCCAGATGACTTGGTTCGAAAGTCAGGTTTGATCTGATACAAACGCAACAGAAAATCTGATGAATTATCTTGTGTACCAAAACCATTATCAGCCATAACAATATAGGTACCGTCATTATTTTTTAATGCACCTGAAAAACCTTGTACTGGCTGTCCTTTAAATGGCGGAAATATACCATTTGCGCCTTTGACGAAAGCACCTGAATTTGGACCAGCAGCATAAGTTTCAACATCAAGCTTGGCAAATGATAGCAATGTAGGCACGCTAACCGATGATTCGAACGAAAAGTCGTTTTCATCATCATTACAAGCGGTTAAACCCAATATACTGAAAGCTAAAAGTGAGTAGGCTAATTTTTTCATAAAGGTCTTTTTATTGATTTAAATGAGCCTTATTTAAACCAATCAGGATGACAATTTTAAGTCATTTCAATGACAATACGGAGTCATTTGAATAAAAAGCCAATCATAAAAATGAGTCTATTCTATTTAGGTAACAGTCTTAATAGCCCAGCATTTTTTCCATCTTCCAATACCCAAATCGAACCATCATGCGCTGGATAAATATCTCGAATCCGCTGTTTCATGTTCAAACGCTGTATTTCACGAACAGGCTTTGACTCAGTATCGACCACAATTATTGCTTCTGAAGACAATCCACCAATGAGCGCCTTATTCGTCCATTGAGGGAACAATTGTTTTTGATAAAACACCAAATTCGATGGAGAAATTACAGGTGTCCAACTGATCTCAGGTGCTTTAAATTCAGGACGGGTGACATGATCAGGAATCTCTTTTCCTGAATAATGATCCCCATTGGAAACAATGGGATAACCATAATTCTCACCTTTATGAATTAGATTTAATTCATCACCGCCCTTAGGACCCATTTCTACAACCCACAATTGGTCTTTATGATCAAAAGCGATACCTAAGGGATTGCGATGCCCTAAAGACCAGACTTGTTTTCCGATTTCACCTTGTTGAGTGAATGGGTTATCTGCAACAAGACTACCATCATCATTCAGTCTAATGACTTTACCCAAATTCGACTTCATATCTTGTGCAGGATCAAATTTCTGACGTTCTCCAGAACTGATCCAAAGCTTTCCATCTTTCCCAAATAACATACGATGCGCATAATGCCCTTGTCCTGAGACCTTTGGAACTTGTTCCCATATTCTTTTTATATTGCGGATTCGAGGATTTTTTTCTTGTAGATTTAATTCACCACGAACTACAACTGCGCCATAACCACCATTGCCTTTTTCAGCATAACTCAAATAGATTTGATGATTATTTTTATAGTCAGGGTGCAAAGCAATATCACCCAATCCACCTTGCCCACCATAAGCGACTGGCGGAACACCTAAAATATCAATGCTTTGTGATGAAGAAGGATCATAGAGCTTTAATTTCCCTCGTCTCTCTGTAATCAATAATCGCCCATCCCCCAATTCAGTCATTGCCCAGGGTTCATCAAATGTCGCGACTTTTTCAACACGATAGCTTTGATCAATCATCGCAGTTGTGCTTTCTGTCGCTTGTTTTACTTCAGATGATGAATTGCTTTGAGCATTGCATGCACTGAGTAATGTACAGCCCATGAGTAGAGGTAAATAAAAAAATTTCTGTCGTAACGCTTCCATTTCTTGTTCCTCAATACTTTGATGTTTTATTTATTGTAAAGAAAAGACAGTATTGAACTATTTTATATTGTTAACAGCAATTTTCTAATCTATTCGATGTAAGCATTTACCTACAACTCCTGCCGAATTTAGCGAATATACGGCTGCTGTAAATTCACCTATTCTATCGTTATCGGGAACAGGAAGTTTCCCAGACAAAACAAGAATAATAAAGTGTCTGAGCATCAGGAACGTGAGATTCGACAGGAGTCAGATCTAACACACCAATACGAAGAAAACCCCATCAGGATGATGGGGTTTTCTTTTTTGTACTTGAATAGTTTTTCAAATCTAAAGTACTCTAAATCAATAGTAATTCTCACCTCAATATCAACAAACCATCTCATTACAATATTTTTAAAAAATTTATTTTTAATATAAATCTATTAATTACTCAGATAAATCGATCTTTATTTTAGATTTTTAATACGAATTTTAGGTTTTGGTAAGCTATAAAAAAATAAAAGCTGATTTATAAAAATTCTTGATCGTCTTTTACTTACAGCTCTTTCTTTATCTAGTTTATCTCCCAATAAAACAAATATTTCAAATATAATTAGAAGTACTAATTTTAAAATCATAATTGCAAACATGATAAAAATTGAAAATATAAGATCTAGAGCCAGTAGCGACCAAAAAGAATTATTTCTAAAAAAATCGAAAATATTATAAATATTAGTGCCTGTAGCTATTGTTAGCCCTATTATTGCTGCACATATACCCATAAACATTGCCAATAATCTATTTTTTGATTCTGGATGAAATATCCACAAACCAAATTGTTTCGCATCCAATGAAAAATTGGATTTATATTTATCTTTAATATTCAAAACTTTATCAATTTTTTCTGCTATTTCTAAGTATTTTGTAGAGTCTGAATCAACACAGATTGAAAACCACAATTTTCTTAAGTCGTATAATTTGGTTTGTTTAGATTGTAAAATTTCTTGCAATTCTTTAATTATTAATTTTTCTCTTTGCTTTAGTAAAAGAAACCAAATAAATAATACTAAAATTTCGATTAAAATAGGAAAAATCAATCTCCATCCATTTGATACTTTCGGAAAATATGGAAAAGCATCTTTATTCACATACCAATAAAATGAATACACAAATATAGAAAGAGATAATAGCAAAAGCCATATCAGCTTATTTTTTATATATAAAATTTTTTTGAATGATTCGAATAAATCATAATAAACATTAATAAGTCTAAATAAATTTCCCATATTCCGTTTCCATTTCTTTCTTATATTTATAGATTTTGTCTGATAATTTAAAGATTATGAATATATATTTTTTTTAAAACGCCATAAGTTGACGTCTAGTATATTATTTATCCACAATTTCTTATCATTTCTATCTTTTCTTTACGCATAAAAAAACACCCTCAACATTTTAGTTGAGGGTGTTTTAAGAATTAAAAGCTGGCGATGACTTACTCTCACATGGGTAACCCCACACTACCATCAGCGCTAAGAGGTTTCACTTCTGAGTTCGGGAAGGGATCAGGTGGTTCACTCTTGCTATTGTCGCCAGCAAACTGTTATGGACTTTTTCGGGTCTTATGGGGATGCCTTACTTTGTTGCAAATGAGTTTAACAGAAGAACATTTGAGTTAGAAATTGTAACTAGCTTTACAACTAATTCAAGTTTCTTTGATCTTTTATTAATCAAATGATGCTTCACATACAACTGCTTGGGTGTCGTATAGTCAAGCCTCACGAGCAATTAGTATTGGTCAGCTTCATGCGTCACCGCCATTCCACATCCAACCTATCAACGTC